>JAYTQA010000289.1:0-3470 GCA_043746955.1 bacterium
TGGGGCCGAAACCCTTTGCCCAAGCCATCAAACCGGCGCTGTGCCCGCAGGATATTCGCCTCGACGATATCAAGGTCGATCAGAACTGCCGGGGTTTCAACGTCCTGAATGTCCATAGCGCCCCCTTGTTTCGCACAGCTTTGCAGGCTGGGGCGCAGCAATCAAGCGCCAGTTAGAACATGACGACGCTGCCCGCGCGGCGCTCGGGATCTGGTGGTGGCGCTTCGGGCAGGCCAACCGCGTCATGCCGGACAAACAGCACTTTCGCCTGTCCGGTCGCGGGCCGGAAAATCACCCGCCGCGCCAAACTGCCGCCCAAGCTTTCCGAGCCGCATGGGATGCCTTCATTGGCCAGAAAGCTGTGAGCGAAGGCGGCGTTCTGCCCACCAATGTCCGCGAGCTTTGCCGACATCCGGGCGCCGCCAAACAGCTTGGCTTGTAGCCGCGACTTGGCAGCGCCCGATTTCAGCATCTCATTGATCAGCTTTTCCATCGCATTGACGCCGAACCGGAGATCGCCCGCTTCTGTCCCCTGGCCCGCTGGCAGTAGAAAATGGTTCATCCCGCCGATCGCTGCCGCCGGGTCAAACAGGCAGACCGATATGCAGGATCCCAGCACCGTGGACAAACTAGCCGCCGGATCGGCTGCGACGTAGTAGGTGCCCTGAACCACATAAACCAGCTTTGCATCGGTGATGAACGTCACGAAACCATCCGGCCTTCGTTGGGCCCATGGGCGCAGGCGCGCAGGATGGCTCCCGCTATGTCGGCCAAAGGCAGTTGCTGGCGAACCGCACCCAGTTCCCATGCGGCGCGCGGCATCCCGTAGACCACACTGGTGCGTTCGTCTTGGCCAATCGTTGTGGCGCCTGCGTTGCGAAGGGCCAAAAGCCCTTCTGCGCCGTCGCGGCCCATGCCGGTCAGCAGGGCTGCAACGACATTGGGTCCGGCGGCGAGCGCCGAATGGAAAAGCGCGTCAACTGATGGCAGATGACCCGAAATCGGTGGGCCCGGCTCTACCCCGATCCGGTAGGGTTGGTTGGACCGCAATCGCATATGGCCCGGGCAGCCGGCCGCAACCAGGACATGACCCGCCCGCAGCGCTTGCCCGTTTTGGGCGGCTTGCACCCTCACCGCGCAGCGCCGGTCCAAAAGACGGATGAGGCTATCGCTGAACCCCTGACCGGTGTGTTGAACCACGGCGACCGGTGGACAATCCGCCGGCATTGCCGAAAGCACCGTCAGCAGCGCGTCAACCCCGCCAGTTGACGCGCCGATGAGAACGATTTTGCCGGGTCTGACCGCTGCAGCGCCGCGGAACGGTGGCAAGACGTGCGCCGGACAACGCGACGGCATTTGCTTTATCATCGCCGAAATCTGGGCGGAAACCACCCCAGCCGGCAGGGCAGTGTCAATCGCCGGAAGGTCGCCAGCCGATTCGGAGCTGGGTGCGCAGGTTGGCACAACGGCACCCAAACCACGATGATCGACCGGAATCCACCGCGCCTGCAAAGCGCGAAACAGCGATCGCATCAGGCTGAATTCAGGCAAAATCGTCAGTTCTCGGGCGACCAGAACCACATCTGGCTCCATCGCTTCGGCGACGGTGTAGGTTGCGGGCAAATCGGAGGCCTGGCTGATGACCCGGAACCCCGGCGTGGCGTTCACGGCTTTCACCAATTTTATCCGCATCGTCGGGTTTCCTCCGGCGACGATGACCGTTATGTCGGGCACTCAGTTCTCCTATTTTGGTGAGCCGTGGTCGCGGCGGGCGGCGTCCTAAAATGCGGGCCGCTAAAAGTCCTGCCATCGGGTCGTGGGCACCGCCGACGACCTGAAAGTAGCGTTGGCAACCTTTGGGTCGCGTCGAACCGCTTTTGCTGCGGGTGCCGTTTGTCCGGGCAATGCGCTCATTGCGGTGTAGGCCGCACCGTCAGCGCGCTCTGGCAGCCGGCGCACCTGAAACTGGGAAACCAGGTCAGACAATCCAGCCACTTGCTGGCTCATGGATTGGCTGGCGACCGAAGATTGTGCGACCATCGCCGCGTTTTGTTGGGTCACTTGATCCAACTGTGCGACCCCTAGATTGATTTCCGCCAGCCCGGTTGATTGCTCGGTCGCGGCGGAGGCGATGCTCGACACCAAGGTTGAAATATGGTTGACGCGTTTTGCGATATTTGCCAGAGCGTCGCCCGCCCGCCCGACTTGCTCCACCCCCCGGCCGACCTGTTGGGTCGAGGCTCTGATGAGGGTCTTGATTTCTTTGGCGGCCGCAGACGAGCGCTGCGCCAAGGCACGCACTTCAGAGGCCACGACGGCAAATCCGCGCCCGGCATCGCCCGCCCGCGCCGCCTCAACCCCGGCGTTGAGCGCGAGCAGGCTGGTTTGGAACGCGATATCGTCAATCACCCCGATGATCTGGGCGATCTGGTCCGAAGAGCGCGCGATCTCGGTCATGGCTCCAACCGCGCCTTGGACGACCTTTCCGCTGTCCTCAGCCTCATTCCTGGCCGAGCGCACAATGGTTTCGACCTCTTTTGCGCCCTCCGCCGCGGATTTGACCGAGCAGGTCAGTTGATCCAGCGCGGCTGCGGTTTCTTGCAAAGTCGTCGCTTGGGTTTCGATGCGCGCGGATAAATCCTCAGAAGACTGGCTGATTTCGCGCGCACGCGACGTGATGCTGTCCGCCGTCGCCAACACCATTGCAATGGTTTCTGATAGGCGTTCCAGCGTTTGATTGAAGTCGTGCCGCAACATTTCATGATCGCCAAAGGCCACGTCAATTGACAGAGCGAGGTTGCCCGTGGCCAATTCACGCAGACCCACCGTCAAAGCCTCAACAATTTGTTTTTGTTCGTCCGATTTGCAGTGACGCTTTTTCTCCGACTCATTGGCAAGTTTCAACTTTTCACGCAGGGCGTCCAAAGATTTTGCAATATCACCAACCTCATCACTCCGCTCAATGTCCGCGACCTCAATCATCAAATCGCCGCTGGCGATTGCGCGAATTGCAGTGGAAACTCTGGTAATTGGCTTAACGATATCCTTGGCCAAGTAGATGCCGATGCCCGTTAGAAGACTTGCCGCCCCGAGCGCCCAAAGAACCAAAAGATTCCTGGCTGAGCCGACATTTGCATAAATCTCGCGGTCGGCGATTTCCACAAGTAAGGTGTAATCAACACCGACTATATCCATCTTGATTGCCATTGCGGCACCAATATCGCCAGAGGTCAGCTTGGCATGCTCTTTAACAGTTGGATCGGTATTTGCGTTCACAGCCAGCTGCGGCAACGACGGCAACTGGTCAAGCATGCCAAATCGCCCGGAAAATCGGGAGGCCGACCGTGCTGCACCGTCCGGCCCTACGAGCAGAACCTCGCCGGTGCGGCCAAGACCGTTCGGGTCATCGAGCACAGCATTCAAATTCTTCTCTGCGAGTTTGATGGCAAATATCCCGACTATGTTACCGT
>JAYTQA010000290.1:0-3466 GCA_043746955.1 bacterium
GTTCGTCTTGCGCGGAACGCGGATGGGGCAGGGGATGACTGCCATCGGCAAGAACGAGCGGGCGGCGACGTTGTCGGCGGTGCCGACCAGCCGGATCAAGGTGATCACCTATGCGATCTCGGGCCTGAGCGGCGGTCTGGCCGGGCTGGCCATCCTGGCGCAGGCCGGGGCGGCTTCGGCCAGCGGGCTGGGCAGCAACCTGCTGCTGCCTGGGATCGCGGCGGCTTTGGTCGGCGGGACCTCGATTTCTGGCGGGCAGACCAATCCGATCAACGTGATCTTCGGCGCGCTGACCGTCGCCTTCGTGCCGATCGCGATCCAGGCCATGGGCTTTGCTGCCGAAGCGCAAAGCTTGGTCTATGGCTTTGTCATCATCGTCGTCGTCGCCCTGACGACCACGCGGGTGCGGGGCACCATCATCAAGTGAGTGCGACCGTCATGACAACGTCGGCCCCGCGACGGGCCGGCGTTGTCATTTTCGGGGTTCAGCGGCCAAGCGCTGACAGACGCCGTTCCCGCAGCCTGGCGAAATCCGCACCCGCGTGATAGGACGACCGGGTGAGCGGCGTGGCCGAGACCATCAGGAAGCCCTTGCCGTAGGCGGCACTTTCATAGGCGGCAAATTCCCCAGGTGTCACGAAACGGTCAATCCGGTGGTGTTTCGGTGTCGGTTGCAGATATTGGCCGACTGTCAGGAAATCGACATCTGCGGCGCGCAGGTCATCCATCACCTGCAAGACGGCAGGACGCTCTTCGCCAAGGCCTACCATGATCCCCGATTTGGTGAACATCGCGGGGTCAAGCTCTTTGACCCGCTGCAACAGGCGCAGCGAATGGAAATAACGCGCCCCAGGGCGCACCTCATGATATAGGCCCGGGACGGTTTCGATGTTGTGGTTGAAGACATCGGGCTTGGCGGCCACGACGGTTTCCAGCGCCTCTGGCCCGCACTTCAGGAAATCTGGCGTCAGGACTTCAATGGTGGTGCCCGGAGCGCGGTGCCGGATGGCGCGGATGGTCTGGGCAAAATGCGCAGCCCCGCCATCGGCCAGATCGTCGCGGTCGACGGATGTGATGACCACATGGTTCAGCCCCAGTTTGGCCACCGCATCGGCCACGCGACCCGGCTCAAAGACATCCAGCACATTGGGCTTTCCGGTGGCCACGTTGCAAAACGTGCAGCCGCGGGTGCAGATCTCGCCCATGATCATCATGGTGGCGTGGCCCTGGCTCCAGCATTCGCCGACGTTGGGGCAGCCCGCCTCTTCGCAGACGGTGACCAGCTTTTTCTCGCGCAGGATGTCGCGGGTCTGCTTGTAGCCTTCGGAGGTGGGCGCCTTGACCCTGATCCAGTCCGGCTTCTTCGGTTGCGGATTGTCGGCCTTGTGCGCCTTTTCAGGGTGACGCTCTTCGGGCAGTTTCAGATCGCGTCCGGTCATCGGCGGTTCCTTGCGTGCGGCGGTCCCGCAAACATAACCTTTGACGCAGGGGATGAAAAGTTGTCACTTGGGCAAAATTTGCACGCAAACCGGCCATGCGCCGGATAGGGGGGGACCATGTTGGACGAGTGGGCGAAGCACTTCCTCAAATTCTCGGCCGACAACAAAAGCCTCGCAGCTGAACTGGCCAAGTATTCGCTGAAGGACGCCAAGGATCTGTGGGACGTCCTTGAAAAGCGCGACAAGGCGATGGAGGTGCATGAAAAGAAGCTCGGCACCGCGGCGATTGCCACCTATGAGGCCGGTGTGACCAGCAAGAAGCTGGCAGAGTTCATCAAGGACAAGGATTTTGCTGCGGCAAAGGCCGCTCTGGATGAGGACTGCAAGCATCTGGAGGCAGAGCTTTCCGCCCTTGAAGACTATTGCGACAAGTGCAAGGCGGCGGCGGAAAAGGCCTATGTCCTGGCGCAGAAGATGGCCAAGGCCCTGATTGCCGACAAGACCAAAGAAAAGCACCCCGAGCGTGAGAAGGTCGAGAAACTGCGTGAGGCGCTGATGACCCGGTTCGAGGATCTATCCAAAGCCGAAAAGATGCGCCACAAGCCGCCGAAATACTTGATGGTCTTTAAAAAGCAGTATGACAAGCTGATCGACCATCTGATCGCCGAGGCGTTGAAGAAGGGCAAGGACCCCGAAGACCAACTGGAAGTGCCGCAGCCCCTGACCGACAAGAAACTCGGCGCCCTGGTGAAAGAGGCGGCGCGTCTGGTGGGCAGCATCAACACCAGCATCCTCAAGAAAGAGGAAATCGAGGCGAAGGCGAAGAAGGACCAGAAACCACCTGCCCCCGGCGCGCCCGAGACGCCCAAGGTCCCCGATCCCGCAGCAGAAGCCTTTCTGGCCAAGGCCAAACGAACTTTTGGCAAACTGCAGAAGATCGCCGAAGAAGCCGAATCGCTGAAGGCGAAATTCAAGGCCGAAATCGCCTTGCTCAAGGAAAAGACTGAGATCCTCAAACAGTTCAAGACGATCGAGCAAGAGCTTGAAAGGGCGCAGACCTGCATCGAAGAGGGCACGGTGAAGGCCAAAAAAGTCGTGTGATCCGCACCGAGGCGGGTCTGCGGCACAGATCAATATGCGGGCCTCCGGTGCCCAAGGCCCGCCGTACCATGGTTATTGGGCAAAGGCCCGGCCCTTGCTCAATATCCGAACGGCCGGTCCTGCGGCCCGCAGAAAAATCCTGATCGCCCGTCCCAAAGCACTCCACCGGTTTCAGGTAGGATGGGCAATCTGCCCATCTCAGCCGATCAGCGGGCCAGACCGCCCATAGGTTTCGTCATAGTGCCTGCGCAGGCGTTGCAAGGCGATGCGCAGCACGATCTTGCCAGAGCGCGCGGCCCAGCCCATCCGGCGCTCGGCGGCCTCCACGCCTTCCAGAAAGCAGCAGACCCGCAGCGCCACATCGCCAAGCCCCGGTCCAAGGTCGCGCAGCGCGGCCGAGACCCGGTCACGCGCCACACGCGGGCCATCGGCCACGCCGGTGTCGGGCCGGAATCCGCCGCGGTCGCCGGTGGTCAGGAACCGCTCCCAGTTCTGGGCGACGCGCGGCCCCATCTGCGCCAGTTCGAAATCCTCGCGCAGACGCTCGGCAGCGTCGATCAGATCGGGCGAAAGAAACACCTTGCCGTCCTTGTCGCGCCGGCGCCCAAGCACGGCCACGGGGCTTTCGGCAAGATTGTAACGCATCCGGCGCGGGCCCTCCTCGGTCGCGATGTCACGTTCCGCCCATTCGCGATGCTGTCCGGCAAACGCCATCGGCGCCTCTGCCAGACCCATGCGTCCGGAGTCCTCCTCTTCGACCATCCGTTTCAGGGCAAGCCGCCCGGTGGCCGACATCTCGTAGCTGGTGACCCGGCCCGCCTTGCGGATGGTGATCCACTCTTTCAGCGCAAAGGCCTGGGCGAAGGCGCGGTCGACCACGCCGGTCCGCGCGGACCGGCCATCGGGAAATTCGCGCATCACCACCG
>JAYTQA010000291.1:0-9241 GCA_043746955.1 bacterium
CCGATCTAAATGCAGGAGTGGTTCATCGCCAATTCCGCCGATGGCGAGGCACCCGACGAGAGCACAATCCGCCGCCGGATCAAGGCGATTTGCCAGGAACTGAAGCCTGACTGAACCGGCTTTCCCGACACCGCAAAACCAGCGGCAGAATTGCCGGTTTGTTTCTGCCGGTTTCTGCCTCTCTGCCGGAGGCCCCCAAGGAGCAGGTTGCTCTTTGCCGATTCTCGATCCTCAGTCGGCCTGAACCGGAGGGCGCGCATGGGAACGCATCTGACTGAACGAGTTGTCAAAGCCGCTGAAGTGGGCGAGCGCAAATATGTGATCTTCGACGAAGATTGCGCGGGCTTCGGCCTTTGCGTATTCGAGTCGGGCCGCAAGGGCTTCATCCTGATCTATCGCGCCGCCGGTCGGCAGCGTCGCATGACGATCGGCACGTGGCCCAGCTGGTCGGTGACCGCCGCCCGCGATGAAGCCAAGCGCCTCAAGCGCGATATCGACCGCGGTGAAGATCCGATGGATATACGCTCCACGGCGCGTCAAGCACCCATCGTCAAGGAATTGATCGAACGCTTCATCGACGAGCATTTGCCGAAACTTGCGACTGGCAATGCCAAGGACCAGGTCAGCATGCTGAACGGGTTGGTCCTGCCAGATTGGCGCACCCGCAAGGTGGTCGACATCACCCCGACCGATGTGGATCGCCTTCTGACCAAGATCGCTCTGGGGCGCCCGCGGCCATCCAAAACCGCCCCCAAGACCAAGCGCCGGACTCCACTGAAGCCGCCGAAGCCTACTCCAATCCGGGCGAACCGCGCAGGCGAGATGCTCCGCAAGATGTTCAGCCTCGCCGTAACGTGGAAGATGCGGACCGACAATCCGGCCGCGGCCTTCCGCAAACGGCCGGAAACCGCCCGCGAACGCTTCCTGTCCTTCGACGAAATCCAACGGCTGGCCGATGTTCTGGACGACGATCACGAACAGCGCTCAGCGGGGATCATCCGCCTATGCATGCTGACCGGTGCCCGCGTGGGTGAGGTGCGGACCGCCACCTTCGATCAGTTCAACCTCGATCTGGCAATCTGGACCAAACAGGCCGCCTACACCAAACAGCGACGTGTCCATCGGGTGCCAATGTCCCACGAGGCGGTCGCGTTGATCCGCCTGCGCCGCACGGCCTCGCCGAAGGTCTGCCCCTTCCTGTTCCCCGGCGACATGCCGGGCCAGCCGATGGCTGACCTTTCCCGGTTTTGGGTGCGCGTCCGGGTCAAGGCCGAAATCCCCGACGTACGCATCCATGATCTGCGCCACACCTTTGCCTCGCTGCTGGTTTCTGGCGGGGCATCGCTGGAAATGATCGGGCGGCTCCTTGGCCACACCCAGATCGGCACCACCCAGCGCTATGCTCACCTGATCGATTCGCCGCTGCGGGCCGGGGTGAATGCCGTGGGGAGATGCTGAAGCCGAGGCTGAAGGTGGTGGGCGGATGAGGCGACGTCTCCTTGAGACAGTGCCGGGTTGTGACGTGCTTCCAAGTCGGAAACAACAATGCGTTAAATGCCGTTCTCGGCCCTACCCAAACATTCGGCCGCCGAAACCGGCATGTCGCAGTCAAGCGCCGGTCATTTCTGGGCTGTCGTCGCCTGAAAACCGTTAGGATGGCATCCATGCCGTACTTGCGGCCGTGGCGGCTCTACTTCCAAAGCTCAACTTGCAGGCGCAAAGCACAAATCCGATCCCGCGGCGGGTCTGTGCCTGGGCGATTCAGTTGAGAATTTGGCCCAGACCGCGTAGCATCGCGTGAATTAGTGACAGCAGGTGGCCGGAATGTTGAGCAATCTTTCTGAAGGCGACATCAGGCTGCTGAAGGTCTTCGCCAAAGTTGTGGATGTCGGCGGGTTTTCCGCAGCACAGATCGACCTCAACATCAGCCAGTCGACGATCAGCACGCACATGACCTCACTGGAGCAGCGCCTGGGTATGCGGCTTTGCGAGCGCGGGCGATCGGGGTTTCGGCTGACAGAACGGGGGCAGTTGATCTATCAGGCCAGCCAGCGGTTATTCATGGCGCTGGACGAGTTTCGCAGCGACGCCGGTGCCGCGCGGAACTGTTTGACGGGCAATCTTGTGGTCGGCATCGTCGACAGCCTGATCACCAATCCAGTCTGCCTGCTGCACCGGGCGATTGCCGCTTTTAATGACACCGCACCCGAGGTTCAGGTCACCATCCGTGTCACCTCCCCATCGGAGATTGAACGGATGGTGCTGGAGGGCACCTGCGATCTGGGGCTTGGTACTTGCGGTGAACACTCTCCCTATCTGGAATACGAGAACATCTTTGAAGAGCGGCAAGTTCTGTATTGCGGTCAAGGGCATGCGCTGTTTGCTCAATACCGGGAGGTTGAAGTCACGGAACTGAAAGACCACCAGTTCGTGCGCCGCGCCTATGCCTCGCCCGAGCAGCTTCCCGGCGTCGTCCTCGGCTCTACCGCAGTGGCCGATCTGATGGAGGGGGTTGCTGCATTCATCTTGTCAGGCCGCTATATCGGCTTTCTTCCGGCGCATCTTGCGCAGCATTGGGTGGCGCAAGGCATGATGCGGCCCATTCTGGACGATATTTTGGGCTATCCGAACCCCGTCTATCTTGCGACGCGCAAGACCGAAGCCAAGAAACCGGTTCTGTCTGTGTTCCTGAAGGAATTGCGGCACGCACATGGAGTGACACCGGAAATCGCAGCCGCGAAGCGCAGGATCAGGCTGCCAAAGGCGGTTTGAGTATTGCAGGTCCGTACGGAAATAGGGTCAGTGCTTTAGCACCTGGCTCAAAAACAGCTTCGTCCGCTCGTTCTTGGGTGCCGAGAAGAATTCATCCGGCGGGGCGATTTCGACGATTTGCCCATGATCCATGAAGATGACCTTGTCGGCGACGGTCTTGGCAAAGCCCATCTCGTGGGTGACGCAGATCATCGTCATGTGATCCTCAGCCAGTTCGACCATCACATCCAGCACCTCTTTGATCATCTCGGGATCGAGGGCAGAGGTGGGTTCGTCAAACAGCATGATATGCGGTTCCATGCACAAAGCCCGCGCGATGGCGACGCGCTGCTGTTGGCCGCCTGACAACTGGCTGGGGAATTTATGCGCCTGCTCGGCGATCCGGACCCGGTTCAGATAGACCATCGCACGCTCTTCGGCCTGTTTGCGCGTCTCTTTGCGCACCCGGCGCGGGGCGAGGGTGAGGTTGTCGAGGATGCTCAGATGCGGGAAAAGGTTGAACTGCTGGAACACCATGCCAACTTCGCGCCGCACATGGTCGATATTTTTGCTGTCAGCCGTCAATTCGACGCCTTCGACAAGAATTTGGCCTTTCTGATGTTCTTCCAACCGGTTGATACAGCGGATAACAGTGGATTTGCCCGACCCTGACGGCCCACAGATCACCACCCGCTCGCCCTTCGTCACGGTCAGCGAGATATCCTTCAGCACCTGAAACTCGCCGTACCATTTGTCGACGTGGCGCAGTTCGATCATCGTTTCGGGCATGTGCAGATCCTAACGTGTGACCCGCAGCCGACGCTCCAACATGCGGGAGCCGAGGGTCAGCGGGTAGCAGATGGCAAAGTAAATTGCGGCGACAAGCGCGTAGATGATCAGCGGCTTGAAGGTGGCATTGGCAACGATCTGGCCGGAGCGGGTCAACTCGTCAAAGCCGACGATCGATGCAAGTGCGGTGCTTTTCACCAGTTGCACAAGAAAGCCCACCGTTGGCGGGATTGCGATCTTCAGAGCCTGCGGCAGGATCACATAGCGCATACGGGTGGTGAAATTCATGCCCAGGCTGGCGCTCGCGTCCCATTGGCCACGCGGGATGGCATCAACGCAGCCGCGCCAGATCTCGGCTAGAAAGGCGCTGGCGTACAGCGTTAGCGCAACGCCAGCAGCGATCAGCGGCGACACCTCGACACCGAGTAGAGGTAGGCCAAAGAATACAAGGAACAGTTGCAGCAAAAGCGGTGTGCCTTGCAGAAGCTGGATGTAGATCGTGGTCGCTCGGCCGCCGATCTTCGGAGCGCCGTAGCGCCACAAAAGCAGCAAAGTAGCCCCAATACCGCCGCCGACGAAAGCGATCAGTGACAGAAGCAGGGTCCAGCGTGTAGCAAGCAGCAGGAAAGGGACAACGTCGCCAAGGTGCAGCGTGATCATGAGCGCTGCCCCACAAAGAACCGACGCCCGGCGGCGTTGAACAGCCAACGCAGGGCCAGCGCCATGCCAAGGTAAATTAGGGTGACGATGAAATACGTTTCAAACGCGCGGTAGGTGCGCGACTGGATCAGGTCGGCAACATGTGTCAGGTCGACGACCGCGATCTGCGACACCACGGCGGATTCCAGCATGGTGATGATGATCTGGCTGACGAGGGCCGGGTATACGACAGCGACTGCCTGCGGCAGGGTGACGTAGGTAAAGACGGACAGCGGCGGCAGGCCCAGCGACAGCCCCGCCTCGCGTTGGCCGGGGGGCACAGCTTCAAGCCCGGCCCGCATAATTTCAATGCCGTAGGCCGTCAGGTTGATCGTCATCGCGAGGGCGGCTGCGGAAAGCGCCGACAGTTTGATGCCAAGGCTCGGCAGGCCGAAGAACACGAAGAATAGCTGGACGATGAAGGGCGTGTTGCGGATCAGTTCGACATAGGCGCCGACCAGCCGCTGTGCCCAGACCGGACCCCAGCGCCGGGTCGCAGCGCCGCCGATGCTTAGGGCCATGCCAAGTGTCGCTGCAATCGCCGTCAGCGCCAAGGTCAGGCCCGCTCCGTGAAGGAGCAGGCCCAGATTGGCCGCAATAGCGCTGAAATCCAGCTCGTAGCCCATGCCTGGTTCAGAAATCCTTGGCGAGCGGCTGCTTCAGCCATTTGACCGCGATATCATTCAGGCTTCCGTCGGCCTTCATCGCCACAACGGCCTTGTTCAGCGCGTCTTTCAGTGCGGTTTCGCCCTTCTTGACACCCATCTGGCTGGGTGAGGACAACAGTTGGAACTTCTCGACGGGTTCGATCGTCGGGTTCTGCGCAAGGATCGTGGCACCCACGTCGTTGCCAACGACCATCAGCTGCGATTGTCCCGAGAGGAACGAGGAAATGACGCCGCTGTAGTCGGCATAGCGTTGGATGTTGGCATCGGCGGGTGCGATCTTGGTGACCTCGGTATCCTCCAGCGTGCCTTTGTTTACTGCAATAGTCTTGCCGGACAGGCCGGCAGCGTCCTTCACGTCAAGGTCCTTGGGACCCAGGACGACAATATAGTAGGGCGCATAGGGGGCCACGAAATCAACGACTTTCGCGCGTTCATCACTGTAGCCGATTGACAGAAGTACGTCGACTTTGCCTTCGGTCAGGAAGGGGATGCGGTTCTGCCCGGTGATGGCGACCAGTTCCGCCTTCACGCCCAAAGCGGCGGCCAGTTTGTCAGCCACTTCGGTGTCGTAACCTTCGATTTTCATCGAAGTGTTCAGCGAGGCGAAGGGCGGGAAGTCTTCAAAGATGCCGACTTTGAGCGTGCCAGCTTTGGTGACATCGGCCAGCACATCGGCAAAGGCCGGGGCAAAGGCTCCGGTCAGCAGCACGGTCGCCAAAGCAAGGCTGGCGCGGCGGGTAAGGGCATAGGTCATGCTTATCTCCTGAATGTTGGGGTCCGGACGTTTCTTGGTCTTGAGTGCAGTGACGTCGGTTCGCGCCGGAGTTCAATACTGATGAACCGAAACTCAGTTTGGCAACGGTCGATGTAAGCGGCGGTTAAAAGGTTGATCGGTGCAGCGCCGTGCCAGGGCGAGTTGCCTCCTATCATGTCAGATCAGGGACAAGAACGTCACGGTATATTGTCCGCACCGCGCCTTTTAAATTGACCGCCATCAAAGCGCACTTCTGATCTCTGGCGTGTTTCTCGCCGGGTGGAACGGTTAGGCAAGGGGCCACACCACTGACAGGAAGCGAGCCCATGACCGACTTCAACCAACCGCTTGGCGGCAATGACATGGCACGCTTTGCAGGCCCAGCTACGATGATGCGCCTGCCAAGCCAGCCGACTGCTGAGGGGTTGGATGTGTGCTTTGTCGGCGTGCCGCTGGACATTGGCACGTCCAACCGGTCTGGCACACGACACGGGCCGCGCCAGATCCGGGCGGAATCCTGCATGCTGCGGCCGTTCAATCTGGCTACCGGGGCGCGGCCGTTTGAGTCCGTCCAAGTGGCTGACATTGGTGACGTGGCGATCAACACTTTTGATCTGAAGAAATCCATGGGTATCATCGAGAAGGCCTATGACGAGATCCTGTCGCATGGCTGCAAGCCTTTGACGCTCGGTGGCGACCACACCCTGACGCTGCCAATCCTGCGCGCCATGCACAAAGTTCATGGCCCGGTCGCGTTGATCCATGTCGATGCTCATGCAGATGTGAATGACGAGATGTTTGGCGAAAAGATCGCCCATGGCACACCCTTCCGCCGCGCCGTCGACGAGGGCCTTTTGACCTGCGACAAGGTGTTTCAGATCGGGTTGCGCGGGTCAGGGTACTCTCCCGAAGATTTCAACTGGTCGCGCCAGCACGGTTTCACCGTCATTCAGGCGGAGGAGTGCTGGTATCAGTCGATGAAGCCGCTGATGGAGCGTGTTCGTGCCGCGATCGGCGACCATCCGGTCTACCTGACCTATGACATCGACAGTCTTGATCCCGCTTTTGCCCCTGGCACGGGCACAGTCGAGGTGGGCGGTTTATCGACCTGGCAGGCGCTGGAGATCATTCGCGGCTGCCGAGGCCTGAACCTGATTGGCGCCGATCTGGTTGAGGTCTCGCCTCCTTACGATCCTTCCGGCAACACCGCGTTGATTGCCGCGAACTTCCTTTATGAAATGCTGTGCGTCCTGCCCGGCGTCAGCTACGGAGGTTGAGCGATGCCAACATGCGGTGAAGTGCTGGTCCAACTGCTGGAAGCTTACGGCGTCAACCTGATCTTCGGTATCCCCGGCGCGCATACGCTGGAATTGTATCGCGGCCTGCCTACCACCAATATCCGTCACATCACCCCGCGCCACGAACAGGGCGCTGGTTTCATGGCCGATGGCTATGCGCGCGTGACTGGCAAGCCCGGCGTCTGCTTTATCGTCACAGGCCCCGGCATGACCAACATCGCCACCGCGATGGGGCAGGCGTTCGCGGATTCCGTACCGATGCTGGTGATTTCGGCCGTCAACGCCCGCGATCAGTTGGGCATGCAACAGGGTCGCCTGCATGAATTGCGCTCGCAGCAACACCTGGTCTCCGGCGTTGCGGCGTTCAGCCATACGCTGCTGGACCCCGCACAACTGCCAGGCATCCTCGCCTGCGCTTTTGCCGTGTTCGGCAGCCAGCGCCCGCGTCCGGTGCATATTGAAATTCCGCTGGATGTGATTATCGCAGAGATGGGGGCTGGACCCTTCGCACCATGGTCCCTGCCCACCAAACCCGGCCCTTCGCCCAGAGCCATAGCCACCGCCGTAAGTTTGCTGTCAAACGCCCGACGTCCGATGATCGTGGCAGGTGGCGGCGCTGTCGATGCCGCCCCCGAACTCCGCGCGATGGCAGAGCATTTGAACGCCCCCGTGTTCATGACGATAAACGGCAAGGGTATTCTGCCGTCGGGCCATCCCCTGATCCTGTCCGGCAACTTTGGGCTTGCAGCCATGCGCGAAGAGATAGCGTCTTGCGATGTGATCTTCGCTGTGGGAACCGAGTTTGGCGAGACGGAGATGTATCCTGAACCGCATCCGTTGCAGATCAACGGCACCCTGATCCGCATCGACATTGATCCGCTGCAACTGACCACCTCGGTGCCGGCGGCGTTGGGCATAGTGTCAGACGCCAAACTTGCCTGCGTACCCCTTTTGGCCGCGCTGCAAAACTCCCCTCCGGGCACCACCAACGGACCGGCACGGGCCATCGCCCTGCGCAAAAACATCGACGAAAGTCTGTGGCCCGCCTGCCAAACCCATCGCCACCTGATGGCTGCGATTTCCGAGGTCTTTCCTGACGCCATCATTGCCGGTGACCAGACAGAGCCTGTGTATGCCGCCAACCAGTTCTTCCAACCTGCAAGTCCCCGGTCCTATTTCAACTCCAGCACCGGCTACGGCACTTTGGGTTACGGCCTTCCCGCGGCCCTTGGTGCCAAACTGGGTGCGCCGGATCGCCCTTCCGTCTGCCTGATCGGTGACGGTGGCTTGCAATTCTCGCTGGCGGAGCTGGCTTCCGCAGTTGAGGCCAAGATCGCCTCGGCCATCATAGTCTGGAACAACGCAAGCTATGGTGAGATCAAAGCCATGATGGCCGAGCGTGGCATCCCCCAGATCGGCGTCGATATCTTTGCGCCAGATTTCGTCGCCCTGGCCAAGGCCATGGGGTGCCACGCTGAAGCACCTGTTGACATTGCCAGCTTCAAGGCTGCGTTGGCTGCATCCGTCTTGCGAGATGTCCCCACGCTGATCGAAATCCGCGACCCTTCAGAACTGGCCGATGCGTTTCGGAATGACGACCGGTAGCAAAGTCTTGTCCTGCCGCGAATAGGCTTCGCCGGATCGCCCGCACTACGCGCCGCGAAGGGCCTGCGCAACAAACGACCAATTTCAAGGCGCCGACCATACATTGACGCGCCTGCAACTACGCTTTGGCACTTCGATATGGTTTGGCGCGGGCTGGGCTGCGACCATCCCCACACCCCTCCGCACGGGAAATGGCTGCGGACGCACCTTAGGCAAATCCTTCCCAATAGGAGTCTGAAATGACGTCATTTACTAGAAGGCAGGCGATGCAAACCGCCGCCGCCACCTTCGCCGCAAGCTCGATTGGCTTCATGAGCCGCGCGGCCGATGTTCCCGAACTTACCTGCGTCGAGTGGGGCGGTGGCGTGGTGGATGCGATGAAACTGATCGCGGCAAAGCAGGACAAGGTCACGATCAACTGGGTCTTGCACCAAGGCGGGTCGGGCGCGATCCTACCCAAGATCAAGGCGACCTGGCCCAAAGCGGACTATGACTATGTCGCGGGCTGGGAAGGGTCATTCAACGGCATGCTGAAAGAAGATTGGCTGGTGCCGGTGACAGTCGACATGGTGCCCAACCTCGCGGATATCCCCGAAAAGATCATCGTCAAGAACGCCAAGGGCCAGTGGATGGCCGTGCCGCGCGCCGTGGGGGGCATCTATTTCGCCTATCGCTCC
>JAYTQA010000292.1:0-9226 GCA_043746955.1 bacterium
ACGATCAATGCCAGCGTGAGATAGATCGGATAGGCGATCGAGGAATAATGCGGGTGGTAGTTCAAAAAGATGAAGCCGCGGCCCTGATCAATCTCGTGAAACAAGGGGTTCCACCAGAACCACGCGAGTTTCGAGGTCGGCATGGCGTTGGCCAGAAACATCTTGCCCGAGGCGATCATGTTGGCGCGGCTGTAGACCGTGTTCAGGATGGTGAAAAAGCTGGGCGCCCAAGGGGTTGCGGCCTTGAACACCATGCCGACGCCGATGCCCGAAGCCCAGGCCAGCAACAGCATGCAAAGCGCCATCACCGGCTGTTCGATGGTGATCCGGTTGAAGCAGGTATTGTAGAAGAACAAGATCACGCTGATGCCCAGAATCTGCTGGTAGAGGGTCGCCAGCGCCTGACCGGCAATCGACACCACCGTGTTCATCGGGGCGTGTTTCATGATGGCGGAGGTCGCACCTTCGGCCCCGGACACCGCCTTGATGGTCTTGATATGGGTCATGTACATGAACACGCCCGACATCGAATACAGCATGAAATCGCCGCGCACCGCCGAGCCGCGCATCTGCAGCACGGCGAACAGGACCCATAAAAACAGCACCATCACCACGGATTGCACGATCGACATGATCAGCCCGAGGATCGCGTTGCCGTGCGACTTGCGGATATCGCGGACCGCCACGTGAAAGATCAGTTCCACGGTGGCCAGAAAGCTGCCGACATGCGACTTTTGGACGGTGGGTTGAAACATCGGGTCGAGCCTCTGCCAGGGAATCAGCCCTTTTACGCCGCGAAATCTTGCTGTTCCCTTTATCTTTGATGATAAGGGCGGGAAGTTGGTTTTTCAATCGCGGGTGTGGGGCATGGCTCTGCCCACAAAGGAGATTTCATGGATTTCGACCGGCTAATCCCGATTTTCCGCCGACTGGCGCTCGAGGCGGGCGACCGAATCATGCAGGTTTACAACGGGCCGGATTTTGCGGTGAAGGCGAAAAGTGACACCAGCCCGGTGACCGAGGCGGATGAGGCGGCGGATGAGATCATCTCGGCCGGCTTGCGCGCGGCCTATCCGGACCTGGTGCTGATCACCGAAGAGCAGGCGGCGAGCCATGCGTTGAGCGCTTCGACGTTCCTGATTGTGGACCCGCTGGATGGCACCAAGGAGTTCGTGCAGCGGCGCGGCGATTTCACCGTGAACATCGCTTACGTGGAAAATGGCGTGCCACTGCGCGGCGTGGTCTATGCCCCGGCACAGGACCGGCTGTTTTATACCTTGCCGGATGGGAATTCGGTGGAGGAGACCGGGGCGTTTGACAAGGATATCGCAGGCGCATTGCGGAAGATTGGGGTGACGCGGCCAGATAATGGGGCACTGATGGTGGTGGCGTCGAAAAGCCACCGGGATCAGGCGACCGATGAATACATTGCCAAATATGCGGTCAAGGATATGAAGTCGGCGGGGTCGAGCCTGAAGTTCTGTCTGGTGGCGACCGGCGAGGCCGACCTTTACCCTCGGCTGGGCCGGACGATGGAGTGGGATACGGCGGCGGGCGACGCGGTGTTGCGCGGGGCAGGTGGTAAGGTCGTGCGGTTTGATGACCATCAGACACTAACCTACGGCAAGGCGGGCTGGGACAATCCGTTCTTTATTGCTTACGCGCCGGGCGTTGACCTGAAGGCTGGCGTTGACCTGAAGGCCGGAAGTGGCGTGAAGGCCGGGGTTGACCGGAAAGCATGAGCGTTCTGGTCGCAATTCCGGCGCGTTATGCGTCTTCCCGCTATCCCGGCAAGCCTTTGGTGGTGTTGCGGGGGCCGGATGGGGCAAAGACGCTGATCCGGCGCAGTTGGGAGGCGGCGATGGCGGTCCAAGGCGTTGACCGGGTGGTGGTGGCAACCGATGATCTGCGGATTGCCAACCATGCGGCGGGCTTTGGCGCGGAAGTGGTGATGACTTCAAGCGCCTGCCAGAACGGGACCGAACGGTGCGCGGAAGTGGTGCAAAGTCTCACGGGTTACGACGTGGTGGTGAATTTGCAGGGCGATGCGCCGCTGACGCCTGCGTGGTTTGTCGAAGGCTTGGTGACGGCGCTGTTGGCGGACGGCTCGGCGGATATTGCGACGCCGGTTCTGCGCTGCGATGGCCGTGCGGTGGCGGGGTTTCTGGCCGACAGGCTCGCGGGACGGGTTGGCGGGACGACAGCGGTGTTTGGCGCAGGCGGGCGGGCGCTCTATTTCTCCAAAGAGGTGATCCCCTATACCGGCCAGACCTATGCCGACGCCGAACCGACGCCGGTGTTTCATCACGTTGGGGTCTATGCCTACCGGCCCAAAGCGCTGCTGGCCTATCCCAACTGGCCGACAGGGCCGCTGGAACAGCTTGAAGGGTTGGAGCAGTTGCGCTTTCTGGAGCAGGGGCACACGGTTTTGTGTGTTGAAGTGATGGCCCACGGCAGGCAGTTTTGGGAGCTGAACAACCCGTCTGACGTGGCGGTGATTGAGTCGATGATGCAGGAGATGCGCGAAAACCCGCCGTAGCGGGCGATTCCAAAGGCACTATTTTCGAAGGTTATTGTTGCCCAAAACCTATAAATACCTACAAATGCACATGGTTTCGCCACTCCGGTTCACACAATCGCCCGATTGTTCTGTTAACTACCTCTGGAGGCGGCGAAACGCAAAAAGCCCGAGTGGTTCAAAAAATGGCAGAGATTCTGAAACGTAAGATCAAGAAAGTTACCAAAGCCGTGTTCCCGGTCGCGGGGATGGGGACCAGGTTCTTACCGGCGACCAAGTCGATCCCGAAAGAGATTCTGACGCTGGTCGACCGCCCGCTGATCCAGTATGCGATCGACGAGGCGCGGGCCGCCGGCATCAAGGAATTCATCTTCGTCACAGCGCGCGGCAAGTCGGCGCTGGAAGATTACTTCGACCATTCCCCCGAACTGGAGGCGACGCTGCGGCGGGCCGGCAAAGACGATTTGCTGGAGATTGTCAAAGAAACCAACATGGATTCGGGTGCGATTGCCTATGTCAGGCAGAACCGCGCCTTGGGTCTGGGCCACGCGGTCTGGTGCGCGCGGCGGCTGATCGGCAACGAACCGTTTGCCGTCTTGCTGCCCGATGACGTGATTGCGGCGGAAAAGCCGTGCTTGCTGCAGATGATCGAGGCGTACGAACAGACCGGCGGCAATATGGTCGCGGCGATGGAAGTGCCGGTCGAGCGGACCTCGTCTTATGGCGTGCTGGATGTGGCCGAGGATATGGGCTCGATCGTGCAGGTCAAGGGCATGGTTGAAAAGCCGAAAGCCGGGGATGCGCCGTCGAACCTTGCGGTGATCGGGCGTTATATCCTCACCCCCAAGGTGATGATGAACCTCAACAAGATGCGGGCGGGGGCGGGTGGCGAAATTCAGCTGACCGACGCGATTGCGGAGGAAGCGGTGGTGCCGGGGCAGGTGTTTGGCTTCAGGTTCCGCGGTCAGCGTTATGACTGTGGCAGCAAGGCCGGGTTCTTGCAGGCGACGGTGGCGTTTGGTCTGTCGCGGGCGGATCTGCGCGATGAGTTTTCGGCCTATCTGAACGACATGGTCGCGATGCAGAAGGCGGCGCAGTAGGCCTTGAGCCGGCTTGCCGATGCGATCGAGGCCTATCGCCAGCGTCTGAAACGGCGCTCGGCGATCTGGCGGGCCGTACGCTGCCGCAAGCAGTTGGTGCCGGTGCGGGACCGGACTGCGGCGATTTCGTCTGGCATGGTGCTGGGTTTTGGCGCGGTGCGCAATGAGGCTTTGCGCCTGCCGTTCTTTCTGGACCATCATCGCAGGCTTGGCGTCGGCCATTTCCTGTTTGTCGACAACGCCAGTCAGGACGGGACGGCGGATTATCTGGCGGCCCAGCCCGACACCTCGGTCTGGTCGACGACGGCCAGCTACAAGGCCGCGCGTTTTGGGCTGGATTGGGTGAACTGGCTGTTGATGCGGCACGGGGCCGGGCATTGGTGCCTGACGCTGGATGCCGATGAACTGCTGATCTACCCCGACTGGCAGAGCCGCGACCTGCCCGCCCTGACCCGCTGGCTGGAGGCGCGGGGCGCGGACGCCATGGCCGCGACCTTGCTGGAACTGTATCCCAAAGGCCCGCTGTCCCAGACCCGCCATGCGCCGGGGCAAGACCCGGTGGAAACCCTGCCGTTCTTCGACCCCGTCGGCTACGTCCGCACGCCGATCGACCGTTACGGCCATGTCTCGATCCGGGGCGGGGTCAGGCGTCGGGTGTTTTTTGCCGATAACGCCGACCACGCCCCCCATCTGCACAAGACGCCGCTGATCCGCTGGAACCGGCGCTACGCCTATCTTTCGTCAACCCATATCGCCCTGCCACGCCGGCTGAACTGCGGCTTCGAGCGGACCGACCTGCCGACTGGAGCGCTTTTGCACACCAAATTCCTGCCCAACATTCTGGAAAAATCGCGCGAAGAACAGCAACGGGCGGAACATTTCACCCATACCGAGCGCTATGAGCGGTATTACGACCAGATCATCGCCGACCCCGATCTGTGGTTCGAGGGCTCCGCCCGCTATGAAGGTTGGCAGCAGCTTGGACGGCTGGGCCTGATCCGCCAAGGCGACTGGGTGTAGCCAATCGGGCCACGGGTTGGGAAATCTTGGGCAATTGCGCAATGGCTACTGGATTTTCGCGGCTATTGCCGCCAAACCTGAATAATTCGTCTGAATAACCCGACGAAGCCGTTCCCTTTGGCAATGGTAAAGGCTTTGTTCAGCATTTGGAGTTTAGATGACCAACGGCGGGCTGATCGGCGCAGGAGGCGCGGATTGAAGATCATCGAGGCGATCAAGCTGCGGTCCCGGCGTCGTCGGTCGCATTTCCGCGCATGGTGGAAGGGTCGGGAGCTGCGAACTGTCGCCGACCGGACCCGCGCCATGCCGAAGCAGGCCATCCTTCTTTTGTGTACCTTACGCAACGAACGGATCCGCCTGCCGTTTTTCCTGCGCTATTACCGCGAGCTTGGGGTCGAACACTTTCTGTTTGTCGACAATGACAGCCAAGATGGCAGCCGGGAGTATCTGGCCGAGCAGAACGACGCCTCGGTCTGGACCACGACGGGAAGCTATAAAGCCTCGCATTTCGGGGTGGATTGGCTGACCTGGTTGCAGCGACGGTTTTGCCATGGCCATTGGTGCCTGACCGTCGATGTCGATGAATTCCTGGTCTATCCGTTCTGCGAAACCCGGCCTTTGCGCGCGTTGACCGACTGGATGGATGCCTCTGCGGTGCGGGCGTTTTCGGCGATGATGCTGGACATGTATCCCAAAGGGCCGCTGCACGAGCAGCCCTATCGGGAGGGACAGAATCCGTTCGAGATCGCCCAGTGGTTTGACAGCGGCAACTACACGGTCCTGCGCAATCCGGGTCTGGGCAACCTGTGGATTCAAGGCGGGCCACGCGCACGGGTGTTCTTTGCCGACAAGCCGGGGCTGGCGCCGGCGCTGAACAAGATCCCGCTGGTCAACTGGGACCGGTCTTATGCCTATGCCAGTTCGACCCATATGCTGCTGCCGCGCGGTCTGAACCTGGTTTACGACGAACGGGGCGGGGAAAAGGCGTCGGGCTGCCTTCTTCATGCCAAGTTTCTGGATACTTTTGCGGGCAAGGCTGCGGAAGAGATGACCCGCGGCCAACACTATGGCGCAAGTGCCGAATACAAGGCTTATCAGGAAATGCTGGCGCAGCATCCCGACATGTGGTGCAAATTTTCCGAAAAGTACATCAACTGGCGGCAGTTGGAGATATTGGGCCTGATGTCGAAAGGCAACTGGGCATGAGGGGGCATCGGTGAGCTTAGGCTTTATCATGCTGTGCCATACCGCCCTGGAGCGTGCGGCCGAAGTTGCGCGCCATTGGGCCACGCGCGATTGCCCGGTGGTTATTCATGTCGACCAGCGGGTGGCGCGTCCGGCCTATGACGGGCTGGTCAGGGCGCTGTCGGACCTTGGTAATGTGCGGTTTTCGGGGCGCTATGCCTGCGAATGGGGCACTTGGGGGATCGTGGCCGCGACGCTGGAGGCGTCCACCATCCTGCTTGCCAGCTTTGCCGGGGTGCGCCATGTTTACCTGTGTTCGGGATCGTGCCTGCCGTTGCGTCCGCTTGAGGAGATGGTGGCCTATCTGGACAGCCGCCCGCGCACCGATTTCATCGAAAGTGTGACGACCCAAGATGTCGGCTGGACGGTCGGCGGGCTCAATCTGGAACGGTTTACCCTGCGGTTCCCGTTCAGCTGGCGCAAGCACCGGCGGGCGTTTGACGGCTATGTGAACCTGCAGCGCCGGCTGAAGTTTCGCCGCAAAGTGCCGGTTGGGCTGGTGCCGCACCTCGGCAGCCAATGGTGGTGTCTGACCCGGCAGACCCTGTCCGCGATCTTGGAAAGCCCGGATCGTGCCGCGATTGACCGCTACTTCAAGCGGGGTGTGGATTCCGGACGAGAGCTACTTCCAGACCATGGTGCGGCAGTTTTCCACCCAGGTGGAAAGCCGGTCGCTGACCCTGTCGAAGTTCGATTTTCAGGGCAAGCCGTATATTTTCTACGACGACCATCTGCAACTGCTGCGCCGGTCAGACTGCTTTGTGGCGCGCAAGATCTGGCCGCAGGCGGGCAAGCTCTATGACACCTTCCTGCGCGGCAATCCGGCGGGGCAGGTCACTGCGGAACCCAACCCCGGCAAGATCGACCGGCTGTTTGCCAAAGCGGTCGAACGGCGGATCAGGGGGCGGCCCGGCCTCTATATGCAAAGCCGCTTTCCGAACGAGAATTGGGAGAATGGCCGGACGGCGGCACCCTATTCGGTGTTTGAAGGCTTCACCGAAGTGTTCGAGAATTTTGAATCCTGGCTTGGCAAGGTCGCGGGCACCCGTGCGCATGGCCATCTGTTTTACCCGCATCGGGTGGAGTTTGCCGGGGACGAGACGGTGTTCAGCGGGGCGATGTCGAACTCGGCGGCTTTGCGGGATTATGCGCCGAAAAACTTCCTGTCGAACCTGATCTGGAACACCAGGGGCGAGCGGCAGTGTTTTCAGTTCGGCCCGAATGACATGCAGGATGTCAGCTGGTTCATGGCCTGCGACCCGAATGCCCAGATTTCGGTGATCTCGGGCGGTTGGGCTATTCCGTTGTTCCATTCCAACCAGAATTTTGGCGATATCAGGCGCGAGGCTGCGCGGTTGCAGAAGGTCGAGGCGGATCATCTGGCCATCCTGCGCTCGCACTATGCCAAAGCACGGATTCGGGTCTGGACGCTGGCGGAGTTTGTCGAAAACCCGATGGAGCCGCTGCAAAGCATCGTGGATGAGATCAGTCCGCGCAGCCAGCGGCGGCTGACCGAGGCGCCGCTGCTGGCCGACCTGAAGGGCTTCGGCCAGTTCTTGCAGAACCTGCGTAATCAGGGGATGCAGCCGCTGCTGATGGGCGATTTTCCGACCGGAGAGGACCCGACCCCTGAGGCCAGCCGACGCGGGCGGCCCTATCTGGTGCAATAAAGGGATATTCCGGTGGTCCAAAAGTTCCAGTCGTTCGTCGTCTTTGCCGAAATGCGGACCGGGTCGAATTTTCTGGAAGCCAATCTGAATGCGGTCCCCGGTGTGATCTGCCATGGCGAGGCGTTTAACCCGGCGTTTGTCGGCAACGCCAACAAGCAGGCGTTGCTGGGCGTCAGTCTGGTTGAGCGTGACGCCGACCCGCAGGTTTTGCTGAAGGCGATGCGGCGGCAGGACGCCCTGACCGGCTTTCGCTATTTCCACGACCATGACCCGAGGGTGTTTGGTCTGGTGGTCGATGATCCGACGGTTGCCAAGGTGATTTTGACGCGTAACCCGTTGGAAAGCTACATCAGTTGGAAGATTGCGAAGGAAAGCAACCAGTGGCGCACCACTTCTGCCGCCAATCTCAAAACCGCGCGGCCCAAGTTTGAGATCGGCGATTTCCGGGCGCGGGTCGATGGCTTGCAAGCGTTTCAGCGGCTTTTGCTGAACCGGCTGCAGTCCAGCGGGCAGACCGCGTTTTACCTCGACTATGACGATGTGCTGGATTTGAAGGTGATCAACGGGCTCGCGGCCTATTTGGGGGTTGCGGGGCGGCTGGAAAAGCTCGACCTGAGTTTCAAAAAGCAGAACCCGGAACCGATCCGCGAAAAAGTCTCTAATCCGGCCGAAATGGCGAACGGGCTGGCCAAGATCGACTTCTTCAACATCGACCACACGCCGAATTTCGAACCGCGCAGGCAGGGGGCGATCAACACCTATGTGGCGAGTGAGGCGGTGGGCCTGCTGTTTTTACCGCTGAAATCCGGGCCGGATCAGCGGTTGCGCAAGTGGCTGGCGGGCTATGGGCCGGTTTTGACCACTTTTGACCGGCAAAGTCTGAAAGCCTGGCGCAATGACCGGCCGGGGCACCGCAGTTTTTCGGTGCTGCGCCATCCGCTGGCGCGGGTGCATGTGGCGTTTTGCGACTATCTGGCAAAGGACTGGATGGCCGAATTGCGCGGCCATCTGAAGCGGGTCCACAAGTTTGAACTGCCGCCGAAAGGGACCGGATTTGCGGATATCGGCTCCCATCGGGCCGGGTTTTTGACGTTTCTGGCGATGATCAAGCACCTGCATGCCGGGCGGACCGAGCTGCGCACACCGCCCCAGCTCGCGACCCAAGTGGCCACGGTCGCCGGGTTTGCCCAACTGCAAGCGCCGGATCATCTGCTGCGCGAGGGTCGGCTGGCCGAGGGGTTGGCCTTTGTCTGTGCCGAGGCGGGGGTGGCGCTGCAGCCGGTGCCGGGGTGGCCGGAAGCCGCGCCATTCGCGTTGGCGGACCTGTACGGGCCGGATATCGAGGCGGCGTGTCGGGAGGCTTATGGCCGGGATTACACCGCATTTGGGTTTGGCGACTGGCGGTAGGGCACGCATTCAGGCGATACCGGTGGTCTGGACGGTCCAGTTGGCGTCCAGCAGCAGCAGATCCTCGATCCGTTGACCGATCAGACTGGTTGGCAAACCGATCACCTTGGCGGGGATGGTGGTGGCCATGCGGAGCGCCTGCGCAGGGTCAATTCCCACCACATTGATCAGGCGGGCGACACTTTCGGCCATGGTGACATGCGCTCCGGCCAGAGACCCCTCGGCATTGACGAGGCGACCATTTTGAAGGCGGATTTCGTCACCAT
>JAYTQA010000293.1:0-3453 GCA_043746955.1 bacterium
GAATGGCTGACCGCCAAGGTCAAACTGCTGTCGATGATCCGCAGCTTTGAAAAGTCTGGCGCGCCGGTTGGCGTGGCGTTCTGGAGCAAAGCCGTGCGCCACATGGGCATCCGGATCGACACACCGCCTGAGGAGATCGCCCGCATCCCCGCCACCGGTGCCGTGGTGGTGGTGGCCAACCATCCGCATGGTCTGGTCGATGGCATGATCATGGCCGAACTGGTCAGCCGGATCCGGCCCGATTTTCGCATCCTGACCCGCAGCCTGTTGACCGGCATCCCCGAGATTGAAGAGTTCATGATCCCGGTCCCGTTCCCGCATGAGGAAAACTCCCGCGAACTGGGCCTGCAAATGCGCGACCTGACCATGGCGCATCTGGCCAATCAGGGCGTGGTGATCCTGTTCCCCGCCGGCCGCGTCGCCGCATCCGAGACGTGGTTCGGCCCGGCGATCGAACAGGAGTGGAACCTGTTCACCCACAAGATGGTCGCCAAGTCGGGCGCCACCATCCTGCCGATCCATTTCACCGGCCAGAACTCGCGCGCCTATCAGATCGCCAACAAGCTGGCCGCCACCCTGAGGCAGGGCCTGCTGCTGTATGAGATCCGGCGCGCCCTGTTCAAACCGCAGCGCCCCCATGTTGGCCACCCGATCCAGGCCAGTGAACTCGACAACTGGAAGGGCAACCCGCGCGGGTTCCTCGCTTGGCTGCGCGAACACACGCTGGGCCTTGGCCAATAGCCAGGATGCGGCAATCTGCCTAAAGCGGTTTGCGGTTGATAAGGCTCAAACAACCGCTTTACCTCTTGGTTTTCCCGCGCAGTTTTT
Source organism: bacterium (assembly GCA_043746955.1). GTDB lineage: Bacteria > Pseudomonadota > Alphaproteobacteria > Rhodobacterales > Rhodobacteraceae > Stagnihabitans. Next base: position 829 of record JAYTQA010000293.1, read on the forward strand.
TTCCGAAAACCGCGCCACACTTTTCGGAATGCGCTTTAACTTACGCGACCAAAGCCTCGGCCCGCGCCAAATCCACGCTGACCAGTTGGCTGACCCCCTGTTCGGCCATCGTCACGCCGAACAACCGGTCCATCCGGCTCATCGTCACCGCGTGGTGCGTGATCACCAGAAACCGGGTTTCCGTCCGTCGCCGCATCTCATCCATCAGGTCGCAAAAGCGGGTCACGTTGGCGTCGTCCAACGGCGCATCCACCTCGTCCAGTACGCAAATCGGGGCGGGATTGGCGAGGAACACCCCGAAAATCAGCGCCAAAGCGGTCAGGGTCTGCTCGCCGCCCGACAGCAAAGACAGGGTCGACAGCCGCTTGCCCGGCGGCTGGCACATAATCTCTAGGCCTGCGTCCAGCGGATCATCGCTTTCCACCATCACCAGCCGCGCCTCACCGCCGCCGAACAGATGGGTGAACAGCGTGGCAAAATTCGCATTCACCTGCTCAAATGCCGTCAAAAGCCGCTCGCGCCCTTCGCGGTTCAAGCCGGCAATCCCGGCGCGCAGCTTCTTGATCGCCGCGTCCAGATCGAGCTTTTCGGCCACCAGCGCGTCATATTCGGCGGCGACCGCCTTGGCATCCTCCTCCGCCCGCAGGTTCACGGCCCCCAATGCCTCGCGCTGGCGTTTAAGGCGGGTGACGTCGGCCTCCAAAGCGGTGACATCCGCCAGCCGGTCAGGGTCAAATTGCAAGCTCTGCAGCAACTGGTCGGGGGTTGACCCGGTCTCCTCCGCGATCCGCCCTGACGCAAGGGTTACCGCCAGCCGCGCCGCCTCTACCGTAGCCTCCGCCCGCGCCCGCGCCTCGCGCGCCTCGCCTGCCGCCCGCTCTGCCTCCCGTTCGGCGTCGGTGGTGGCGCGCAACACCGCTTCGGAGCTGGCCAGTGCCGCCAAAGCCGCCCGCTGTCGCACCCCAGCCACACTCATGGCCTCGACGAGGTCGCCCCGACGTTCGACAATCGCTTCCGGCACAGCCGCCGCTTCCGCCAGTTCGTCCTCCGCCTCGCCCTGGCGTTCGGTCAGTTCGGCCATCCGCCGACCCGCCGTATCCAGCCGGTGCTGCCAGCCCGAAAGCTCCTTGACCGCCTCATGGCCGCGCCGCACCCGCGCCTCGCCCTCGCGCCGCACTTCATCCTGCAAGGCCCGCCTGCTCATCATTGCGATCCGCGCCGCCTCGACGATCCCCCGCATCGCCTCGACCAGCGCCCGCGCCGCTGCCAGATCGCCCAGATCGGTCAGCCCCGCCGCCGCCTCGACCAGCCTTTCGTGCGCGAAGGCCGCATCCTCGCCATAGCGTGCGACCGCCAGCCGGGCCGCCTCAAGCCGCCCCTCGGCCACCGACCGCACGCCTTCCGCCCGCGCCGCCGCCCGGTTCGCCTCGGTCACCCGGCCATCCGCGGCCCGCCGCGCATCGCGCGCCAGCTGATCAGCCCGCGCCAAATCCACCAGTTCGCCGTGCAACGCCTCATGCGCCTGCGCCGCCCCCGCCGCTTTGGCGGCCACTTCTTCCAGATCGCGCTTGACTTGCACCAGCCGGTTCAACTGCTTGAGCCGCGCCGCCGCCGCCGATGGCGCGTCGTCCGCCCCGGCCCGAAACCCATCCCACCGCCACAAATCGCCTTCGAGGCTGACGATCCGCTGGCCCGGCGCCAGCATTTCCTGCAACCGAGCCCCCTCGGAGGCCACCACCAGCCCGGTCTGTGACAACCTGCGCGCCAGGACCGCCGGTGCCACAACATGGGCAGCCAGCGGCTGGCACCCTGCCGGTAAAACCGGCGGATCGACCCACGGTGCCAACTTCACCCAGCCCGACCGCGCCGCACCCTGCACCTCAGGCGCGCGCAAATCATCCGACAGCGCCGCGCCCAATGCCGCCTCAAAGCCCGGCTCGACCTGCAAAAGGTCCAATAGTTGCGAGCCCGCCTGCGCCTCGCGCTGCACCAGCCGGGCCAGTGCTGCAACCTCCGCCCGGATCGCCGCTGCTTCGCCCTCCGCGCCCGACCGCACCGCCCGCGCCTCCGCCTCGCGGCTTTGAGTGGCCGCCCGCGCCTCTTCGGTCTGCACCAGCGCCGCTTCAGCCGCCTCGGCCACAGCCAGGGCTGCACCTTGCGCCTCCGCCACGGCCGCCTGCACCTCCGCCGCCGTCACAACCGCTTGCTCCGCCGCCAAAACCGCAGCCGCAGCCCGCGCAGCTTCAGCCTCCGCCCGCTCCAACACCCGCCGATTGTCGGCCAGCAACCGTTCCGCCGACTGATGCCGTGCCGCCAGCCGCGCCGCATCCTCGGTCGCTTGCGCCAAATCGCCCTCGCGCCCGCCCAGTTCGGCGGCCGCCGCCCGCGCCAGTTCCGTAGCGTCGGCCAGCCGTTCCTCGTGGCCTTCACTGGCGCGCAACAGCTGGTCGACCTCCCACTGCAGCCGCTGGGTCACGTCGCCTGCGTCGCGGTTCAGGCTCTGCTCGCGCTCGCCGTCCCGCGCCAGCTGCAATATCCGCGCCTTGAGCGTCTCAATCGCGGCCAGCGCCCGCGCTTGTTCGGTCGCCAAAGCATCGCGCTGCAAGGTCAGCCGCTGCAAAATCG
>JAYTQA010000294.1:0-3453 GCA_043746955.1 bacterium
GTGGTGTTCGGCGCGGCGTTCGGGGTTTCGCCAAACTTCCGGGTCAGCTACGCTACTTCGGAAGCGGTGCTGGCAGAGGCGTGTCGCCGGATCCAGAGCTTTTGTGCGGGCCTTACGTAGAGGCTGAGCTGAACCAGCGGCTGGGCTGAACTAGCGGCGGGGTTAAACCAGGAGGCGCGATGCCGGGCGATCTGCCGGACTATTACTTCCGCATCCGCGAGAACGGCGCGGTGGTGTTTCGGGTTGTGACCGAAAACCGCCAGCGCCGGATCGAACTGGTCGAAATAGCCAGCGTCAACGTCAAGAACGGCACCGTCAAGCCGCATGGCGCGGTGGAATTGTCGCCGGTTGATGTCGGGCAAATCCAGGCGTGGCTGGTCCAGCGGACCGCATTACTGGCCGAACGCGATATCGACGATATCCTGCGGGCGGTGGACTATCTTAACACCACGACGCAATGGGCGCAGACCAAAGCCAGCGATGATCAGTTGGAGCGGGTGACCGACGACCTTCTGCTCGCCATGCACGATCTGCGCAGTGTTCTGGTGCGCCGCAAGTCCGACCGGGTGACCCAGGGCGCTGCGGAATAGTCAGGCGAACCCAAGGGCCGCCTTGGGGGCTTTGAGCCAGAACCGTGCCATCAGGCTGGTCGAGGCGAACAGCAAGCCCACGCACAAGCCGCCCCAGATGCCCTGCCCGCCATAGCCCAGCCGATAGCCGAGGTAACTGCACGGAATACCGACGCCCCAATAGCTGAAGGCTGCGGCGGCCATCGGCACTTTGGTATCCCGGATCGCGCGCAAGAGCCCCAAAGCCATCACCTGCATCGCATCGCCCAGCTGGAACAGCGCCGCAAAGGCCAGAAGCTGGCTGCCGGTCGCCAAGATCTGCGGCGCGTCGGGTTTGGCGGTATCCAGAAACAGGCTGATGATCGGCACCGCCAGGCTGAGGAAAATCACGATCCCGACCGCACATAAGCTGGCCGACAGCAGGATTGCGGTGCCTGCCACGGCGCGCAAGCTCCGCGGATCGCCGGCACCCGCGGCCCGGCCTGCCAGCACCGTGGCAGCGTTGGACAGGCCCAGATGCACCATGAACGCCAAGCTTGCGATCTGCATCGCTATGCCGTGGGCGGCAAGCGGCACCGTGCCAACCCAGCCCATCATCACCGAGGCGGCGGAGAACAAGCCACTTTCGGCCAGCCCGGTCACGCCTATTGGCCAGCCCAAGCGGAACACCCGGCCAAATGCGGCGGTATCGGCCCGCCAGAACCGGCTGAACAGTTTGAACCGGCGCAAGTCTGGCTGAAACTGCGCGTAAAGCCCAAGGATCAGGAAGGTGCCCCATTGCACGGTCAGGGTGGCAATCGCCGCACCGCGCACGCCGAGTTCCGGCGCGCCAAAATGGCCGAAGATCAGGGTGTAGCCGACAGCCAGGTTGATCAGCACTGCGCCCAGCGTCACCCACAGCACCACCTGGGTCCGGCCAAGTGCTGAGAGGTAGGATTTGAGCGCCATCACCAAGAGCGCGGGCACCATCCCCGGCCCGGCGATCCGCAGGAATTGCTGGCCAAGCGCTGCCACGTCAGGCTCCTGCCCCAGGGCCAGCAGAAGCGGGCCAGAAAACCAGAATAGCGGATAGGTCAAAAGGCCAAAAGCCATTGACAGCCAAAGTCCCATGCGGGCATCGCGGCGCACCTCGGTTTCGTCCCCCCGGCCAATAGCCACGGCAATCAACGGCATGATGGCTTGGGCAAAACCTGACCCGAAGATGAAGATCACGAAAAACCCGGTGCCCGCGATGGTGACGGCGGCAAGTTCGGTCACACCGTAGCGGCCCAGCAGAACGGTATCGGTGACATGCAGGGCCATCTGCGCCAGATGACTGCCGATCAAAGGCAGCCCCAGCGCCAGCGTCGCGCGGGCATGGGTGAGGAAATTATGGGCCATGGTGTCCTTTACCGGCTGCACGGGCGGGCAGCAACCCCGCCGCGGTTTGTGCACCCGGCCCTTTTCCTTGGCGGTGGGCCGCCCTATGGTCACCTCGTTTGACCTGAAAGGAATCTCCCAGATGATCACCCTCTACGGCGTCTACCGCTCGCGCGCTTCGCGCCCCTTATGGCTGTTGGCCGAATGCGGGGTGGAGTTTACCCATGTGCCGGTGATCCAATCCTACCGGCTGGATCAACCGAAAGCTCTGGATGCGCCGCTCAACACCGCCTCGCCCGCGTTCCTTGCGATCAACCCGATTGGCCAGGTGCCGGCGATGGTGGACGACGGGCTGGTGCTGTCGGAAAGCCTTGCGATCACCTTGTATATTGCGCAGCGTTATGGTGGCGTACTGGGGCCGCAATCGGATGCCGAAGCGGCGCTGATCGGGCAGTGGGCACTGTTTGCCGCCACCGCACTTGAGGGCCCGGCGCTGGAGATTCTCACCACCACAGCCAACGCGGGCGAGAGTGCCGAGGGTCAGGCCCATATCGCCATCAACGCCGAAAAACTGCGCAGGCCGCTGACGCGGCTGGAAACAGCGCTGACCGGGGCGGCTTGGCTGGTCGGCGACCGCTTTACCGTGGCCGATATCAACACCGCCGAATGCCTGCGCTATGCCCAGGGCCATCCGACCCTGTTGGGTGAATTCCCCGCGGTGAAGGCTTGGCTGGAGCGGGCGCAAGCCCGGCCCGCGTTCAAGGCGATGTGGGCAAAACGGCTGGCCGAACCCGCGTAACCGGCGGCATTTGCGCAGGGCATTTCGGCCGGGCATGTGGTCAGGCCAGGTTTTCGGTCGCGGCGCTTGGGCGGGTTCGTGGCCTGACCGGCACGCGCCACCTTGCCAAACTGTGCATTCCAGTATACATTGCATTGCACACAGCAGGAGAATGCCATGACCCGCCTTGCCACCCCGCAGATCGCCACCATGACCGAGATGCGTGAACCGCAAAAGGTGCTGGACCGGGCCGGTGGCCAGCCGGTTGCGATCCTGAAGAACTCCGCTTTGGTGGGCTATCTGGTGCCCGCCGAGGCGGTTGGCCGGGTGGCGCACCGCTATGCCACGCCGGACGAGGTGATGGACAGCATGGAACGTCGGCGCGCCATCAACCAGCCGGTGCTCGACTACCTCAAAGACAAATGACCTATGTGTTGTTGACGACAGCATTGGTCGAAGCGATCCATGACAGTGTCCTCAACCCCGGCGAACTGCCGGGCCGCGCCCGCGACAAATCGCTGGAGGTGGCATTGGGGCGCGTCGACAACCGTCTGCATTACGACCTGATCGGCGATGCCTTTGACCTCGCCGCCGCCTATGCCGTAGCCATTGCGCAGGGCCATTGCTCCAACGATGCCAACAAGCGCACCGCCCACCAAAGCCTGGACGCTTGCCTTGACCTGAACGACATTCAGATCGCGTGGGATGCCGCCGATATCGGTCCGGTGATCATCCGCGCCGCGCAAG
>JAYTQA010000295.1:0-9194 GCA_043746955.1 bacterium
CATGCCGATTTCGGATATTTTCCCCAAGGCGGGCATCCACTTCTGGGACGTAGCCCACGAAGGCTCGGGCGGGATGATGGCGGACGGGTTTACCCGTGCCTCTGGCCGGATGTGCATGATGATTGCGCAGAACGGGCCGGGGATTACCAACTTTGTGACGGCGGTGAAGACCGCCTATTGGAACCACACGCCGTTGCTGCTGGTCACCCCGCAGGCGGCCAACAAGACCATCGGGCAGGGTGGCTTTCAAGAGGTCGAGCAGATGGCTCTGTTCAAGGACATGGTCTGCTATCAGGAGGAGGTCCGCGATGCTTCACGGATGGCGGAGGTGCTTAACCGGGTGATTATGAACGCCAAACGGATGAGTGCTCCGGCGCAGATCAATGTGCCGCGGGATTATTTCACCCAAGTCATCGACGTGGACCTGCCGCCGGTGGTGGAGTTTGAGCGGCCTGACGGCGGCGCGCAGGCCCTGGCTGCGGCTGCGGCCTTGCTGTCCTCCGCCCGGTTTCCGGTGATTTTGAACGGGGCGGGCGTGGTTTTGGGCGGTGCGATTGCCGCCTCGATGGCTTTGGCGGAGCGGCTGGATGCAGCCGTGTGCGTGGGCTATCAGCATAACGATGCGTTTCCGGGCAGCCATCCGCTGTTCGCCGGGCCCCTGGGCTATAACGGCAACAAGGCCGGGATGCAGTTGATTGCGCAAGGCGATGTGGTGCTGGCTTTGGGCACAAGGCTCAACCCGTTTTCGACCCTGCCGGGCTATGGCTTGGATTACTGGCCGAAGGACGCCAAGATCATTCAGGTCGAGATCAATCCGGCCCGGATCGGGCTGACCAAGAAGGTCAGCGTCGGGATTGTCGGCGATGCCAAGAAGGTCGCGGAGGGGATTTTGGCGCGGCTGTCGAAAGCGGCTGGCGATGCGGGGCGGGCGGATCGCAAGGCTTTGATAGCCACCACCAAGAGCCGGTGGGCGCAGGAATTGGCCTCGATGGACCATGAGCAGGATGATGTGGGGACGTCCTGGAACCAGCGGGCAAGGGCTGCCAGGCCGGACTGGATGAGCCCGCGCATGGCGTGGCGGGCGATCCAGGCGGCTTTGCCGAAAGAGGCGATTATTTCCAGCGATATCGGCAATAACTGTGCGATTGGCAATGCGTATCCGACCTTTGAGGCGGGGCGGAAGTACCTCGCACCCGGGTTGTTCGGGCCTTGTGGCTATGGCTTGCCCTCGGTGGTGGGTGCCAAGATCGCTTGCCCGGATGTGCCGGTGGTCGGGTTTTCCGGCGATGGCGCGTTTGGGATTGCGGTTGCGGAATTGACCGCGATTGGCCGGGCGGAGTGGCCTGCCGTGACGCAGGTGGTGTTCAGGAACTATCAGTGGGGCGCGGAAAAGCGCAATTCGACGCTGTGGTATGATGACAATTTCGTCGGCACCGAGCTGGATGAACGGGTTTCTTATGCCGGGATCGCCAAGGCTTGTGGGCTGCAGGGCGTGGTGGCGCGCACGATGGCGGAACTGACGCAGGCGTTGCGGACGGCGATTGACGATCAGATGGTCCATGGCAAGACGACGCTGATCGAGGCGATGATCAATCAGGAATTGGGCGATCCGTTCCGCCGCGATGCGATGAAAAAGCCGGTGGTGGTGGCGGGGATTTCGGCCGCCGATATGCGGCCGCAGGTGGTGTAAGATGCGCTACGATCTGGCGGTGGTGGGTGCGGGGATCCTGGGGCTGGCCCATGCCTTGGCAGCCTCTCGCCGGGGGCTTTCCGTGGTGGTGATTGACCGGGAGGCGCAGGCAATCGGTGCCTCGGTCCGCAACTTTGGTTTTGTCACGGTGACCGGGCAGCAGGCGGGCGATTGCTGGCGGCGGGCGATGCGTTCGCGCGATGTTTGGGCGGAGGTGGCCCCGAAAGCTGGCATTCCGATCGAGCATCAGGGCTTGCTGGTGGTGGCGCAACGGGTTGAGGCGATGGGCTGTCTGGAGGCATTTGCCCGCACCGAGATGGGGCAGGGCTGTCGGGTCCTGACCGCGGGCGAGACGGTTGCGGCGCATGGCGGCATTCTGTCGGGCAATCCACTTCAGGGCGCGCTCTGGTCGCCGCATGACCGGCGGGTCGAGAGCCGGTTTGCAATCCCCAAGCTCGCGGCTTGGCTCGGGGGTCTGGGCGTGACCTTTCTGCGCAAGACTTTGGTGAATGCGGTTCTGCCCGGGCGGTTGGAGACGACCTCGGGCGTGGTGGCGGCTGATCAGGTCGTGGTCTGTCCGGGCGATGACATGCTGACGCTGTATCCGGAAGTGATTGCCCGCCACCAGATCACCCGCTGCCGGTTGCAGATGCTGAAGGTGATGCCGGCGGAGCCGATCAAGCTGCCGGGGTCGGTGATGTCGGACCAGAGTTTGGTGCGTTACTTGGGGTATTCGGAACTGCCGGAGGCGGAAGGGATCAAGGCGCGGTTGCGCTTGGAACAGCCGGAGGTTTTGGCGGAGGGGATCCATCTGATCGTCGTGCAGGGGTCGGATGGCGGCCTGATTGTCGGCGACAGTCACCACACCGAATGGTCGCCCTCGCCGTTCCAGCGGGCCGAGGTCGATGATCTGATCATGGCAGAACTCCACGCCGTGCTGAAGGTGCCGGGCGCGCGGATCACCGAGCGGTGGAGCGGGACTTATGCCTCGGGGCCCCAGACGATGATGCGGGAAGTGGTGGATGATCAGGTGCGGCTGGTGATTGTGACCTCTGGCACCGGGGCCTCGACCGCATTTGCAATCGGCGAAGAAACCATTGACGAAATTTACCGGAGAGCATGATGGGCCAGTTGCGCGCGGCGGTGTTTGATTGGGCGGGGACGGTGATTGACCATGGCTCGCTGGCGCCGATGGGGGTGTTCGTGAAAACCTTCGCCAGCTTCGGGGTGGCGATTTCGGTGGCTGAAGCCCGGGGCCCGATGGGCATGGCCAAGCGCGACCATATCAAGGCGCTGATGGCGGTCCCGAGGGTGGCTGAGGCGTGGACGGCGGCGCAGGGGGCGGGCCCTGATGCGGCGGCGATTGACCGGGTTTATGCGGTGTTCGTGCCGATGAACGAGGCGGCGGTCGCTGACTATTGCACGATGATTGAGGGGGCGGTGCCTGCGGTGGAACGGCTGCGGGCGCGGGGCATGAAGATCGGCTCGACCACCGGCTATACAAGGTCGATCATGGCGCGGGTTTTGCCTTTGGCTGCCGCGCAGGGCTACGCGCCGGACAATCTGGTGTGTGCGGGCGATCTGGCCGAGGCGCGGCCTTCGGCGTTGATGATGTACCGGACCTTTCTGGATTTGGGCGTATGGCCGGCGTGGACGGTGGTCAAGGTCGATGACACGGGCGTGGGGATTGCCGAGGGGCTGAATGCCGGCTGCTGGACGGTTGCGGTCGCAGTTTCGGGCAATGCTTTTGGGTTGAACCCGGGCGATACGGCGCAGCTTTCGCCCGCGGAATATGGCGCGATGCGGGCTGCAGCCTATGCCGATCTGCGGCGGACCGGGGCGCATTATGTGATTGATTCGGTGGCTGATCTTGATGAGGTGGTGGATGCGATCGAGGGGCGGCTTGCGCGCGGCGAGCGGCCGTGAGCTTGGCAGGCGTGCCGCTGCCGTTTGATCTGAGCGCCGGGGCTGCGGGCTTCATGGCGGTGGCGGTCCTGATCGCGGCGTTTGTGCGTGGCTATTCGGGGTTTGGGTTTTCGGCGCTGGTGATCGCGGCCTCTGGTCTGGTCACCAACCCGTTGCATTTCGTCGCGGTGGTGATGCTGTGCGAGGTGGTGATGACGGTGCAAGCCTGGCAAAACGTCGGGCCGCATGTGGATTGGCGCCGGGTCGGCTTGCTGGTGGCGGGGGCGGTGGTCGGACTGCCGTTGGGGTTATGGGCGCTGACCTCGATCTCGGTCGATGCGGCACGGGCGGTGATTTCGGGCTATATCCTGGTGATGTGCGCGGTCTTGCTGATCGGCTGGCGGATCCAGCGCAAGGTCGGCGCACTGGGCCACCTGATGGCGGGGGTTGTCTCAGGTGCGGCCAATGCGCCGGGCATGGCGGGGCTGCCGGTGGCTGCGTTCTTTGCCGCCCAAGCGATGCCGGCGGCGGTGTTCCGGGCCACGTTGGTGGCGTATTTCCCGATCCTCGATCTGTATTCCGCGCCGATGTATTGGTGGAACGGGATGGTGACATGGGACACCGGGCGGGCGTCTTTGCTGGCTTTGCCTTTGGTGTTTTTAGGCAACTGGCTGGGCGGGCGGCATTTCCTGCACACCGATCCGCAGGATTTCCGCCGCTTTGCCATCGGGTTGCTGGCGTTGCTGGCAGGCTTGGGGCTGCTGAAAGCGGTGCTGTAGCATGTTGCTGGTGGTCAATGCCGGGTCGTCCTCCTTGAAGCTGGCGGTGTTTGACGGAAAGCTGCGGCAGATAGCCCATGCCCGTATGGAAGAGATCGGCGCTGTCGGTCCGGCCAGCCATCTGGCGGCGCTGGAACTTGGCTTGGACCAGATGGGGGTGGAACTTGGCCGCCTGCATGGGGCGGCGCACCGGGTGGTGCATGGCGGCACGGCTCTGGTCGCACCGGTGCGGATGACCCCGGAGGTGGTGGCGGCGATTGAAGCTTGCGTGCCCTTGGCGCCTTTGCACAACCCGGCCAACCTGACCGGCATCCGCGCCTTGCAGCGGTTGGCCCCGGACCTCGCGCAATATGCCAGCTTTGACACGGCGTTTCATGCCAGTAACCCGGAAGTCGCCGTCCGTTATGCCTTGCCTGCCGAGGCGGAGGCTTTGGGTCTGCGGCGCTACGGCTTTCACGGGATCAGCTATGCCAGTCTGGTGCGGAAGGTCAGCGAAGTTGGGCCGCTGCCTGACCGGCTTTTGGCACTGCATCTGGGCAATGGCGCTTCGTTATGTGCCATTCTTAAGGGGCGGTCGGTCGCCACCACCATGGGCTATTCGCCGCTTTCGGGCATTACGATGGGCACGCGGAGCGGCGATATCGACGGCAATGCGGTGTTGCGGCTGGCGGAGGTGCATGGGGTGGACGGGGCGGGGCATATTCTGAACCGCGCTTCGGGCCTGTTGGGGTTGGGTGGGTTGTCGGACATGCGGGCGTTGCAGGCCGCAGGGACCGCAGAGGCGCGCTTCGCCGTGGACCACTTTTGTTATTGGGCGATCCGACATGCCGGTTCCATGATTGCCGCGCTGGGGGGCCTTGATGCAATCGCCTTCACCGGTGGCATTGGTGAGAATGAGGCAGGCGTGCGGGGTCGGATTGTGCAGGGGCTGGCCTATGTGGCCGCAGGCAAGCCGGTCTGGGTGATAGCGGCAGAGGAGGAGCGCCAGATCGCAAGCGAGGCTTTGGCGCTGATGCGGGCGGGCTAACCAGGGGCGAGGCTGGCCGGACGGCGTGGCGACGAGGGGGGCAAAAACAGCGGGCAAAAAGGCCCCCACGCTTTGCCCCAAGATAGCAGAGTGAGTTGCACGCAATGCCCGACGTTCGGTTCGGGCAAAGCCCAGCCGCAAAAGGCCAACCGGGGTTAAAACAGGAAATCGCTCGCCGTCACCAGGGGGGCACCGTCCAGCCGGATCGAGAAATCGGCCACGCCGTCGCCGGTCACATCGCCTTGCACCAGGCCATTGGCGGGCGTGAAGCGGACCTGCGGGCCACCGCCCGCGCTGAAGGCAGCACTGCCGATGAAGTTGCCGCCAGCCATAAAGGCACTGAAATCCAGGTGATCGACGCCTGCGGTGAAATCGGTGATCCGGTCGCGCGCGGCCCCGACGCCGGCTTGCGCTGCATTCACATACACGAACACATCGGCGCCAAAACCGCCGGTCAGAACGTCGCGGCCAAGCCCGCCAGTGATATGGTCATTGCCCGCACCACCTTTCAGCACGTCATTGCCCTGCAAGCCTGACAGCGTGTCGTTGAAGCGGGTGCCGACAAAGCTGTCGCTGCCTGCGGTGCCGGTCAGGTTGATCGCGGCCTCACGCGGGTCAAAGATCTGGGCATGCACCGCGAAGCCCCCGTCGCCAAGGCTGCCGCTCAGATCCTCCCAGGTCACCACAAAGCGGCCATCGGCAAGGCCGGTGACAGCGGGCGCGCGCTGGATGCTGGTAGTATCGGTATTGACCAGAAACTCAGCACCATTCAGCGTGCCATTGGCGTGATAGGCCTGCGCGCGAATCTCGGGGTTGAAGCCGGTGGCGGTCGCCGGTCCGTAATCGACCCAGGCCACGACAAAGCCGCCATCGGCCAGATCGGTGATCGTGCAATCGGCCTGACTATTGGCGGTGGTGGCGTTTACGGTGAACACCGCACCCGAGGTCGTGCCATTCGCGTTGAACATCTGGCCGGTGATATTGGTGTCAAAGCCGGAAATATTGGTCCAGGTCAGCACATAGCGGCCACCGGCAAGACCGGCAATGTCCGGCTCGCTTTGACCGGCCGAAAACCCGGCGACGGTGTTGCCAACATATTCACCGCCCAAAGGCGTCCCGTTGGCCTGAAAAAGCTGGGCGTTGACCGAGCGCAGCGGTTGGCCGTTCGGGTCCGAACCGAGGCTGGTCCAGGCCACCACATAGTCGCCATTGGCCAGCGCGGTGACGGTCGGTTCAATTTGCTGACCAAGTGTGGTGGTATTGACCAGACGTTCGATGCCAAAGCGGGTGCCGTCGGCGTTGAACACCTGGGAACGAATGGCATCGCTGGAGGTGTCGCCGCCGGTATGGCTGCTGTCAGTCCAGACCACGACGTAACGACCCAGGTTCAGCCCGGCGATCACCGGCTCGGATTGCACGCCGATTGTGGTGGCGGGGGCGACAAATTCCGCGCCGACCTTGGTGCCGTTGGCGGAAAACACCTGCACCCGGATGTCGGCGCTGTCCGGGTTGCCGGTGTTGAGCAGGCTGAAATCCTGAAAGGTGATCGCAAAGCCGCCGCCGCTGAGCGCCGTGATCTCGGGGATGTATTGCGAGTCAATGCTAGTGGTGTTCACCGTGAATTCGGCACCGAATTTGGTGCCATCGGCGTTGAATATCTGGGCGCGGGTGGCAAGGCTGCCAATGTCGGGCGCATTGCCGCTGCTGTCCGAATAGGTGACGACAAAGCGGCCATTGGACAGGCCGGTGCTGGCAGGTGTGTACTGATCGCCGTTGGTGGTTGTGTTGACCAGAAACTCCACCCCCCATTTGGTTGGCGTGGCCATGAAAATCTCCTGCTGCTATCGGTTTATTTAGAATCACGTGAATGGTTAAGCATAGCACGGATCGGGGCGGATGCGGCCCAAGGATCGGCGGGCAGGGCGGATGGCAAGGCCGGGTCGCTGGATCGGTCAGGCAGCGGACCTTGCGGGGAGGGCAGAGGACCGGACGCGAGAGGAGAGGTGCCGTGCTTTTCGCGCTGGACAATCTCCTGATTTCACGGCCCACTGCGGGAAATTCGACTGGATTTCAGGGCGTTTGGCGCAACCCTGTTCCGGCGTGACCAAAGGACAGGACTGGCATGAATGCTCCCCTTTTGAACCCATCGCCGGCGGTTTCGGACGCGGTGCGCCAGACCACCTGCTACATGTGCGCCTGCCGGTGCGGGATCAATGTGCATCTGAAGTCAGGGAAAGTTTCGTATATCGAGGGCAACCGCGACCATCCGATCAACAAGGGGGTTTTGTGCGCCAAGGGGGCTGCCGGGATCATGCAGGTCACCGCACCCAGCCGCTTGCGGGCGCCGTTGCGGCGGGTCGGGCCAAGGGGCTCCGGCGCGTTCGAGGAAATATCGTGGGACGAAGCTTTGGCGCTGGCGGTCAGTTGGATGAAACCCCTGCGCGAAACCGCCCCGGAGAAGTTCGCCTTCTTTACCGGGCGCGATCAAAGCCAGTCGTTCACCGGCTGGTGGGCGCAGGCGTTTGGCACGCCGAATTATGCCGCCCACGGTGGCTTTTGTTCGGTGAACATGGCGGCGGCCGGCATTTATACCATCGGTGGCGCGTTTTGGGAGTTTGGTGCCCCGGATTGGGAGCGCACCAAGCTGTTTGTGATGTTCGGTGTGGCGGAGGATCACGACTCAAACCCGCTCAAGATCGGCCTTGGCAAGTTGAAGGGGCGCGGCGCGCGGGTGATCGGCATCAACCCGATCCGCACCGGGTATAATGCGATTGCCGATGATTGGTATGGCATCACGCCGGGCACCGATGGCCTGCTGATCCTGTCGCTGATCCATTGTCTTTTGGCTGCCGGCAAGGTCGATCTGGCGTATCTGGCGCGCTGGACCAATGCCGCCTTGCTGGTCAACGAAACCGAGGGGCCAGAGAAAGGCCTGATCCTGAAGAACGCCGAAAGCCAGCCGTTTGTGATTGATCAACGCTCGGGGATGCCAGCTCCTTGGGATGGCAAGGGGGTGCAGCCGGATTTGGGCGCGGTCTGGCACGGGCACCGGACGGTGTTTCAGCATATGGCCGAACGGTATCTGGGCGACGATTATGCGCCCGAGGCGGTGGCTGATCGTTGCGGGATTGCGGCCGCGCGGATCCGGGGGCTTGCGGCAGAGCTGGCCGATGTGGCGTTCAACCAGGCCATCGAGATCCAGCAGCCGTGGACCGATTTTCGGGGCGACCACCACGCGACCATGCCGGGCAGGCCGGTCAGTTTCCACGCCATGCGCGGCATTTCGGCCCATTCCAACGGGTTTCAGACCGCCCGCGCGCTCCACCTGTTGCAGATCGTGCTGGGCACGGTCGAAACCCCCGGCGGGTTCCGCATGAAACCGCCCTACCCAAAGCCCGTTGAGGCGCATCCGACGCCGCATTTCGTCACCGCTCCGGGCAAGCCGCTGTCTGGCCCGCACCTCGGCTATGTGCGCGGACCCGAGCAACTGGCGCTGAAGGAAGACGGCTCGCCCGCCCGGATCGACAAGGCGTTTAGCTGGGAAAATCCGTTTAGCGCCCATGGCCTCATGCACATGCTGATCCCTAACGCCCATGCCGGCGACCCGTACCGGATCGACACGCTGTTGCTCTATATGGCCAACATGGCGTGGAATTCGTCGATGAATACGTCGAAGGTGATGGAGATGCTGACCAACAAGGACGCATCCGGCGAATATGTCATCCCGCGCATCATCTATTCCGACGCCTATGCCAGTGAGATGGTGGCCTATGCCGACCTGATCCTGCCCGAC
>JAYTQA010000296.1:0-9190 GCA_043746955.1 bacterium
TCGCTCTCCTCACCCAGCTTGTCTGCGTTTTGTTCCAGCCACGGTTCCAGCCAGCGCGTGTGGAACTGCCCGGCTTGCACATCCGCATCGCGCGTAAGCCACTGATGCAGCGGTTTCGTGGTGGGAAGGCCGCCCACCTGCAACTCGCCCAAGGCGCGGGCCATCCGGGTGATGGCCGCAGCACGGGTTTCGTCCCAGACGATCAGCTTGCCCAGCAGCGAGTCATAAAACGGCGGCACGGTGTAGCCCTGATACAGCATCGTATCAAAGCGCACGCCGGGCCCGCCCGGAACCTTCAAGGCGGTGATCGTGCCCGGACCGGGCTTGAAGCCCTGCGCCGGGTCTTCCGCGCAAATCCGCACTTCAATGGCGTGGCCGTTCAAGCGGACTTGGTCTTGGGTATAGCGCAAAGGCTCCCCGCCCGCGATCCGCAGCATTTCCCGCACAAGGTCGATGCCGGTGATCATCTCGGTCACCGGATGTTCCACCTGAATCCGGGTGTTCATCTCGATGAAGTAGAAATGGCCCGAGGCATCGTCGTACAGATACTCCAGCGTCCCCGCGCCACGGTAGTTGACGGCCTTGGCCAAAGCGACCGCCGAAGCGCACAGCTTTTCGCGCATCGCTTGCGGCAGGGCGGCAGAGGGTGCCTCCTCCCACACCTTCTGGCGGCGGCGCTGCAAGGAACATTCGCGTTCGAAACAGTGGATCACATTGGTGCCATCGCCAAGGATCTGCACCTCGATATGGCGGGCGCGCTCAATGACCTTTTCCATGTACAGGCCACCGTCGCCAAAGGCGGCCTTCGCCTCGGCACTGGCCTGCGGCATCAGACGTTCGAATTCTTCGATGTCATGGGCAATGCGAATACCCCGGCCACCGCCACCCGCAGCCGCCTTGATCATCACCGGAAAGCCGATGGCGAGTGCCAGATTGCGGGCGCTACCCAAGTCGTCGATGCGCCCGTCCGATCCGGGCACTACCGGCACGCCGGCGGATTCAGCAGCCACGCGAGCGGCCACCTTGTCACCCATCACCCGGATCGCATCACCCTTGGGACCGACCCAGATCAGGCCTGCCGCCTCTACCGCGTCGGCAAAATCGGCGTTTTCGGCGAGGAACCCATAGCCCGGATGCACCGCATCGGCCCCGGTATCCGCCGCAGCCTTCAGGATATTGGCGATGTTGAGATAGGATTTCGCGGCCATCGGCGGCCCGATATTGACCGCCTCATCCGCCATTTGCACAGCCAGCGAGTCCGCGTCCGCCGCCGAATGGACCTGCACTGTCGCGATGCCCAATTCCTGCGCCGCGCGGATGATCCGCACGGCAATCTCACCCCGGTTGGCGATCAGAAGCTTCTTGATCGCCATGCTCATGCCAGTTCGATCAGCGGTTGGCCTGCCATGACGGGTTCTTCATCCTCGACCACAAAGACCGCGATGGTGCCTGACTGATCGGCCATGACTTCGTGGAAGGACTTCATGACCTCGATCAGGCCGATCACATCGCCGACAGCGACGGTGTCGCCGACCGATTTGAAAGCCGGCTGATCGGGTGTAGGCCGGCTGTAAAACGTGCCAGGCAAGGGAGAGAGGATGTGTTTGCTCATGGTGCGGGCCTTTTCAGCGCGTTGCATTGAGAGGAGTGATGGCGTCACGAATGGCCTGGGCAAGTGCGACGGCATTCGGCGTGTCAGAATGCACGCAGATCGTATCGGCCCGCACGGTGACGTCAACGCCGCCGATGCTGGTGACCTTGCCTTCTTTCATCGCACGAACACAGGCGGCTGCCGCCTTGGCCTCATCCGTTGGCGCGTGTTCGCGCGTGATGATCAGACCGCCAGCGTCGTTGTAGTCCAGATCGGCGTAGAATTCCGACACTAAGACATGGCCGCGCGCCGGATAGATCGTCTCGTGCAGGCAGCCTATCATACCAAACAGCGGCACCTTGAAGATATCGGCGGCATCGCAGATGGCGTGGGCGATATCCTCGATCCGCGCGGCCATCCCATAAAGCGAGCCGTGCGGCTTGATGTGGTTCAACTCCATCCCCTCGGCCTGAAGAAAGCCTTTCAGCGCGCCGATCTGGTAGATGATGCAGTTGGTCATTTCCTCGCGGCCGATTTTCATTTCGCGGCGGCCAAAGCCTTGCAGGTCGGGCAATGAGGGGTGCGCGCCGACCTTCACTCCGTACCTCTTGGCCAGTTGCACGGTGGACCGCATGTGGTTGTAGTCCGAAGCATGAAAGCCGCAGGCGACGTTGGCGACGTCGATCAGCGGCATCAGGCCCGCATCATCCCCGATGCAGTAAAGGCCAAAGCTTTCGCCCAGTCGCAGTTCAGCAAGGTCATAGGATGGTTCCTTTCACGCCTCGATCATGTTGACAAGGTAGACGCCGCTTTCGTGCAACTCTGCCTCCCAACCGGGTTCGATGACAAGGGTCGTGGTCACTTCCTCGATCACGGCGGGCCCGGTGATGCGGTCGCCCGCCCCCAGACGCGCCCCGGCATAGACCGGGGCATCCTGCGGCTTGGCAGCGGCGTCAAAGATCATCGGGCGGGTGCCTTCAAGGGCTGATGCAGCCCCCTTGCCGGCGGCCACCGTCATACGGTTCGGGCGATCCACCCGGCCCCAGATGGCGCTTTCCACGTTGACGATTTCGACCACGCTTTGCCGTTCGGAATAAGTGTACAGTTCCTCATGGCGGGCATGGAACGCCTCGATCAGCGTGCCAAGGGCCGCTTCGTCGATGGCAAAGGGGTCAATATCCACGGTGCATTCATGCACCTGGCCGACATAACGCATGTCCAAACTGCGCCGAATCGAGATGCGGTCGCGGTCAAACCCATCCCGCGTCAGGTCTGCCACGCCGCGCGTTTCCAACCGGTTGAACAGCCCGTCCAGCTTTTGCGCGGCACCGTCGGTGTCCAACCGCACCGGCGCAGGCGCCATGTAGTTGTATTTGACGTCAGAAATGATCTGCCCATAGGCGCAAAGCCCCGACGCCAGTTTCGAGATCAGCACCCGCCGGATGCCCATTTCCCGCGCCAGCGCCGTGATATGCGCCCCAGTCGCGCCACCCGCGCAGTTCAGCACAAAATCCCGAGGGTCATAGCCACGTTCTACCGAAACCCGCCGGATGGCGTTGACCATGTTGTTGTTGACGATTTTGTACATGCCGTAAGCGGCCTTTTCCACCGTCAGACCCAACGGATCGGCAATCCGCGTTTTGATGGCAGCGCGGGCCTTTTCGGTGTTCAGCGGCAATCGCCCGCCCATCAACCCATCGGGGTTGATATAGCCCAGCACAAGATTGGCATCCGTCGTCGTCGGCTGCGTGCCGCCCTGGTCATAGGATGCTGGCCCCGGTTCGGACCCCGCTGATTGCGGCCCCATCTGCATCAGGCCCATCTTGTCGATCCAGCCAATCGAGCCACCGCCCGCGCCCAAAGTTTCCACCTGAATCATTGGAATCCCAATCCGGTAGCGCAAGAAGTCGATGTTTTTCGACACATTCGCCCGGCCATCCCGCGTCAGCGTGATATCGAACGAGGTGCCACCCATGTCGACGGTGATGATGTTTTTCATCCCCCAAGGCTCGGCAATATACAAAGCCGCCTGCGGGGCCGAGGCCGGGCCCGAGTTGATCGCATAAACCGACTGGTCCGATACAACAGAGCCCAGTGCCAACCCGCCATTCGACTGGAAGTAGCGCACCGGGTTCTTGGCCCCAAGGCTGCGGAAATAACCGTCCACCGCTTCGACATACCGGGTCAGGATCGGGGCGAGGTAGGCATTCACGATGGCGGTTGAGGTGCGGGTATACTCGCGCACCTGCGGGTAAAGCTGGCTGCCCACCGTCAGCCTGACATGCGGCATCATCTCACGCACAATCTCAGCCGCGCGCAGTTCGTGTTCTGGGTGCAGCACCGACCAGACAAAGGAAATTGCCACCGACTCAACACCTTCGCGCAGGAAATGGCGGCAGGCCTCGCGCACGTCATCTTCGTTCATGGCTGTGTGGACAGCCCCGGTCGAGATCACCCGTTCCGACACCCCGCGGCGCAGATAGCGCGGCACCAGCATGGTGGCGGGCGGGTATTCCGGGTCGTAGCGGTAGCCGTCTTCCTTGTGACCCAGACGGATTTCGATGCTGTCCTCGTGGCCCTTGGTGGCGATCAGGCCGGACTTCGCACCTTTGTGCTGGATCAGCGCATTCAGACCAACCGTGGTGCCATTGATGCAAAGGTCGGCGTTTGAGACAATTTCGGTCGCCGAAATGCCGGTTTCCTCTTCGATCAGCTTCAGGCCGTTGCGGATGGCGAGGGTCGGGTCCTGCGGGGTGGACAGTGCCTTGAAGATCCGCACGTCGCCCTTGCGGTCAGCAAGGATGAAGTCGGTGAAGGTGCCGCCGGCATCAATACCCAGACGATATTGGTTTTGCATGGGATTTGGTCCTTATTAGGCGGCTGGGGTCAGGCAGAGGGGGCGGCGCGCAGGGCGGCAGTGGCATTATGATCGACCTCAAGGGCCGCAAAGTTGGCAAAGACCACACCGTAGTCGAGCCGCGCGCCCGGCTCGCTGACCAGTCCGTTGCGGACGTCATCGACCACGCGGGCAAGGTCACGCTGGAACGCGTTGCCAAAGCCACCGCCGCCGGGGTTGCGATTGGCCGCACGCTCGCCGGGGTTGATGGTTTCAATCACGTTGTTGGTGATCACCTCGGTCGCACCCTTGCGGGTCAGTTCCAGACTGCCGACCTTTGGTGCGATCATGGCAGATTTCGCCCCCGCCGCCCCCATCGCTGGAATCCGGCGGCCTTCGCCAAAAGTGATCAGCGTCATCGGACTATCCAGCGGCTCCACCTCCCAACAGGTGCCAGAACCGCCACGGTTGCGGCCAGCGCCACCCGAGTCCACCATAAGCGAATAGCGGTGGATGATGATAGGATAGCTATGCTCCAACATCTCGATATCGCCGCTTGTCAGCGCGCCAAAGCAGCACTCCGGCCCGCAGGCGTGCCAGCCGTCCTGATTGGCGGTAGCCCCTGCACCAGAGATGATCGAGGCCAGAACCATCGTCACATATTCCTCGTCATGGCGCTTGTCCCAGCCTGCGATGTTGCAGCCGTTGGCATGGCCCCAGCTGGCAGAGACCTTGTCGGGGGCCGCCTGTTCAAAGGCCAAGCGCACGGCATCGGTCAGGGTTTCCATCGGCGTCGTGGTGCAGTTCATGTGGGGCGCGGGGGACTTGGCGTTGCACAAAGTGCCCTTCGGCCCCATGTCGGTGGACACGCAGCGATAGAGGCCCTCGTTGTATGGCGGCGGCAGTTGGGCGAACATCATCAGGCCAAGGTAGACGCCGGAGTGGCTGTTGCCCTCATAGCTGTTGATGAAATAGGGGATCTGCGGCGGCGATTGGATCGCGATGTGGCAGCTGTCGCCCTTGATCGTCACCGTGGCCGTGATGTCGAAATCACCAAAGCCGTGGCCTGCGTCTTCAAGGATTGCGGTGCCGGTATAGGTGCCGTCGGGAACCTTGGCAATGAGAGAGCGCATATGCGCCTCTGCCATGTCCAGCAGTTCGGCAATGCAGGTCTGTACGGTGTCCTTGCCGTACTTGTCCATCAGCCTGATCAGCGCGCGCGCCCCCACCTTGCAAGCCCCGATCAGCGCGTTGAAATCACCCTGCTGGTCACGGCGCGCCCGCATGTTGGACAAGAGCAGGTTAATCACGTCGTTGCGCGGCTTGCCCCTGTCCCACAACTTCAGCGGAGGAATCCGCAGACCCTCGGCATAGATTTCCGTAGCGGCGGGGTTGTAACCTGCGGGCACCGGGCCGCCAATATCGGTCAGGTGGCCCTTGCAGACGGTCCAGAACACCAGTTCACCCTGGTAGAACACCGGGTAGTACATGCAGGTGTCGATGATGTGCGAACCGCCATACTCCGGATCATTGTGCAGGATCAGGTCGCCGTCGTGGATATCGCCCTCAAAATACTTCGCCACCGACTTCATTGCCGGGATCAGCGAGCCAAGGTGGATCGGAATATCCTGCCCTTGCAGGATCATCTCTGGCGTCGCGTTGAACAGCGCCGTCGAATAGTCGTGCGCCAGGTTGAAAACCGAAGACCGCGCCGTCTGTTCCAGTGTCAGGGTCATCTCGCGCTGAGTGGTTTCCAGCACGCCGCGCACGACGGATAGGGTGATGGGGTCAACCTTGGCCTGGGGCATCGGGGGCTCTCTTTCCAAATGGGTCGGGCCGGGCCCGTTCAGACGACAGGCTGCACCTTTTGGCCGCTCCGGTCTTGCGCCACAGAGAGCAAGCTTTTGTCAGCCCGCGCACTCAATGAGCGCGGGTGGCGCAAGCGTGCCTGCCAAAATGGAATCCCCTTGCAATAGGCTTTGGCTTTACCCAAGCTTGAATAAATCAGCTTTGCCCGGGGGGCATTCCGATGAATGTCATGGCCCACAGCACCAGTCTTCTGCCGCCCGCAGCACGGGCCGGGCATTGGAATATCGTCATCGCCAAGACCTATTTCCCCCTGCACCTGACCTACCGCGACGCAGCCGCCTTTGATGGCCGGCTGGAGCATCAATCCTTGGGCGATCTGTCCCTGTCGCGCCTGCAGACAGAGCCTGTGCAATACGAACGCCACCCCCACCACATCGCAGGTGCGTCGGAGGAGCAGTACCTGATCACCATCCCGCGCCGCTCTCCTGTCGAATTCCGCCAGTTGGGGCGTGAGGTGCGCTGTGATCCCGGCGGCTTCATCATCGAACGCGGGGATGAGCCTTATCGCTTTTCCTATGAGACGGCGAATGATCTGTGCGTGCTGAAGGTGGCCAAGCCGGTGCTGTCCAACCGCCTGCGCAACCCGGACCGCTTTTGCGCGCAGGTGTTCAATGGGCGTGAGGGGTTGGGTGGGCTGTTCACAACGATGGCCCAGCATGTCCAGACGCAGGCGCCGTCTGACCTTGCTGCGGGCACGGTTCTGGGGCGGCAGTTGATCGAGCTTTTGACGCTGGCCATCGACCGCAGCAGCGACACGGCGGATGTGGCGCACAGTTCCGTGCGGGCGGCGCATCTGAAACGGGCCGAGGAGGTGATCCGCCGCAACCTGTCCAACCCCGATCTCTCGCCCGATCTGGTGGCCGATGCGTGCGGCATTTCCAAACGCTACCTGCACGAGATTTTTGCCGACGCGAATGGCACCGTGTCCCAGCATATCCGCGAGCAGCGCCTGATTGCGGCGCGCTGCCTGTTGCAGATGCCCAACCCTGGCCCGATGTCCGACATCGCCTATCGCTTCGGCTTTTCCGACCAGGCCCAGTTTTCGCGCCTGTTCAAGGCGATGTTTGGCCAGACGCCAAGCAGCTACCGCGCAGTGCAAGCCGGGCGTTAGACCCGGCCCAACCACACCCCCGATTGCAGCAGCCGTTCGATATGTTGCCGGATCAGTTGCACCACGACCCGTGTTGCCGGGGCGTTGGCCCGCTGTGGCGCATGGGCAAGGATCAACTCACGGCTGATGACGGGGTCGACGATCTTCTGAACCACAAGCTCGCCCGATTCCAGTTCGGCCTGAACGGCGGTCACCGGCAAGATGGTTCGGATCGTGCCATTGGCCACAAGACCGCGGATGGTTGGCAGGGTTTCCAACTCCATCGCCACGGTCAGATTGACCTGCGTGCGGGCGCAAGCCTCGTCCACCAGAATCCGCAAGCCATGCGGCACACCGGGCAGGGCAAGGTCTTCGCCCTCCAACGCGCGCAGGCTGACAGTGGCACCCTGTCCCAGGGGCGGCGCGTGGCGGGCGGAGACGAGGAACATATCCTCGAACAGCAGGTGTTCGGCATCGGGGAATGTGCCGGCCCGCAGTTTGTACAGCACCGCCAGATCGACGCGGCCACTGGCCAGCCATTCGGCGACGTGGCCGCTGAAGCCCTCCAGCACGCGCATCCGGATCCCGGGGAATTCCGCCCTGATCTGCGACAACAACGGCGACAACAGCACCAGCCCGACAGATGGCGGAACGCCCAGCGTCACCACGCCTTGCACCGTGGCGTGGGTCGCACCAATGTCGGCACGAATCTGCGCCACGTCGGCCAGAACGCGGCGGGCGCGGGTCAGCAGAGTCTCTCCAACCTCGGTCACCACAACACCACGTCCGTTGCGGTAAAACAGCGTCACGCCAAGGTCGAGCTCCAGTTCGCGGATGCGACGGCTTAGAGCGGATTGCGCGATGTTGTGCGCCATCGCCGCTTTGGAAAAGCTGCCGGTCTCGGCGATCGAGATGAAAAACTGGAAGTCGCGCAGATCCATGACCCCGGCCCCGATGCGGAAAAGACTGCGGCGGCAAGACAGAAATGCCGCCGCAGCAATCCAAAGCTGGAAGTCCTGGCGCGCCGACTGTCAACCCGCTTGCAGGCTGGCCCGCAGCTTGGCGGTGGCGGGCAGATCAAGGCCCCATTGATAGCCGTTGCTCACCGGCTTGACGACCACGCCGTAAACCTCCCGCGCATGGTCGGGCGTGATGTAGCCGTCCAAGAGGTCATCCAGCACCTTCATCGGATCGCGTTTCAGGCTTGGCCCATAGCCGCCGCCGCCCGGCGACATATAGGTAATCACATCCCCCGCCTCGGCCCGCAGGCCCGAGAACTTGGCCGGAACATCGACAGGCGGCGTCCCCTTATTGTGGTTGTGCATCCGCACCGCAGCCGTAACCCCCTCACCGCCGCCAAAGATGCCCCAAGGGATATCCTCGTTCCGGTCACTTTCGTGGGTCATGAAGCCCGGCACAAGGAAGCGTTGCGATTTGACCACGCCCATGCCGCCCCGGAATTCGCCTGCGCCCGGAAACACGTCATCGCGAATCTCGTAGCGGTCGCAGATGACGGGCAGGTGCATGCCCAGGTCTTCCAGCGGGTTGTTGCGGGTGTTGCGCATCAACTCTTCGATCGTATCGGGGCCATCCGACTTGGGCCGCCCACCCATCGAGGCCTCGTTCACCTCGATCAGCACCCAGTAGTCGCCGCTGTCCCGCACCCCCGAATAGGACGCAAAGGACAGGCAGGCCGCGTTCCCGGCCGTGCATTTGTCGGGCAGCACCGGGGCCAGCGCCTTGATGATCAGGTCCACGATGCGCTGAATCTGGTTGAACCGCGCCTCGCAGGCTGCAGGGGCAA
>JAYTQA010000297.1:0-9184 GCA_043746955.1 bacterium
CTGCCCGCCAAGGGCCATCTGTCGACTGCGCATGACATGTCAGTTCTGGGCCGGCATCTGTTCTACGATTTTCCGCAATATTACAACATCTTCTCGCGTCGGACCACCGACGCCGGCCTTGCGACCGTGGCCAACACCAACCACAGGTTCCTCGATTCCTATGACGGCGCTGATGGCATCAAGACCGGATACACCGTGCAGGCCGGGTTCAACCTGACCGCAAGTGCGGAACGCAACGGGGTGCGTCTGATTGCCACCGTCCTTGGCGGCACCTCGCCCGACATGCGCACTTCTAAGATGGCAGAGCTGATGGACATGGGCTTCAAAAAGGCTAAACCGGGCGTTCAAATCGTGCCGTCCGTGCCCGCCGATCCTGAACTCGCGGCCCCCGCCGATCCGGCGCTGATGGCGCAAGCCACCGACGACGCCCTGCCGGAGGTTGCGGGTGGCGCGGCCAAGATCTTGCGGGTGAATATGGCGTTGGCGACCTCGCCTCGCCCGGCTACCAGACCCGGCCCTGACGTGGTCGAGGTGACCGGGATTGAGGACGCGGTTGCGATGGCCATCGCCCCCGATACCTTGCAGGCGCAGGCGGCCAACCTTGCCACTAGTGTAACCGTCAAGGCCAGCGCGCCGGCGCAACCGCTGGAACTGGCGGCGGCGACGGTCGCAGCGCCGAAACACAATGCGCCGATCTACACCGACCAGAACGCCAAACTCGCCTCGGTGCCCGCCAAGCCGCTGGTGGTCACGCGAGTATCAACCTCGGGCGGGGAGAACTGGGGTATCAACCTTGGCCGTTATCCCAACAGCATGGCTGCGGAAAAGGCGTTGATCCAGATTCAGTTGACCGAAAATGCGACCCTCGGCGACGGGTTGCGCAAGGTCGTGGCGCGCAGCAGCGGCTATGACGCGGTGGTGCTGGGGCTGGACCGCGACACCGCCGATCTCGCCTGCCGCAGGCTGCAGGCGCGGGCCGTGCAATGCTTCACGATGGGGCAGTAGGTGGATTACGTTCTGGCGCCACCCATGCTGCCAAGCCTGCCAGTCTATGGCACCTCTGCCCGTTTCCCGATTCGCCGTATCTTCTGCGTGGGCCGTAACTATGCCGACCATGTCGCTGAAATGGGCGGCGATGCTTTGCGCGAACCGCCGTTTTTCTTTACCAAGCCAGCGGATGCGGTGGTGGAGTCGGGTGCCACGATCCCCTACCCGCCTGCCACCAAGGATTTGCACTACGAAGGTGAATTGGTCGTAGCCATCGGCAGTGGCGGTCGCGCTATTGCCGAAGCCGACGCGCTGGCCCATGTCTGGGGCTATGCCACCGGCAACGACCTGACCCGGCGCGATTTGCAGGCAGAGGCCAAGGCTTTGAAGCGGCCGTGGGATATGGCCAAGGGGTTTGACCTGTCCGCTGTGGTCGGCCTGATCCATCCAGGTGCCGCTCTGCCCGACGCTGGCTTGACCCTGACCGTGGACGGCGTGATCCGCCAGCACACCAAGCTGTCGATGATGATCTGGGATGTGTCCGGTATCATCGCCCATTTGTCAAAGCTGGTGAGTTTGGCGCCCGGCGATCTGATCTTCACCGGCACGCCAGCCGGAGTTGGCGCGTTGCAGCGCGGTCAGACCTGCACGGTAGCGATTCAGGGCCTGTCGCCCGCCACTGTGACCATCGCCTGACCACCCCGCGCTGTGGCATCCGGCCCCGGATAATGGCAGGCCACTTTGCTATCTTGGCCCAAGAGAACCGGCACCTCAGCCGCGCAACGCGGTGCCGCGCGAAAACAACGGGTGCGAAACACGCAACCCGAAGGCGGGTTCATCGGCGAGGGCAGATCGCCGTCCAGTGCGATCATCCGTTTAGCCCGTTCCGCCGCCGGGTTGGGGATCGGCACCGCCGACAGCAGCGCTTGGGTATAGGGGTGCTGCGGGGCGGCGAACAGGGCGTGTTTGGGCGCATCCTCCATCACTTTTCCCAGATACATCACCATCACCCGGTCAGAGATATGCTTCACAACCGACAGATCATGCGCGATGAAAATCATCGCCAGACCCAGTTCGCGCCGCAGCTTGGCCAACAGGTTGATCACCTGCGCCTGGATCGAGACATCGAGCGCCGAAACCGGCTCGTCACAGATCAGCAGCTTGGGTTCGACGATCAGCGCGCGGGCGATGCCGATCCGCTGGCACTGACCACCGGAGAATTCGTGCGGATAGCGGTTGATCTGGTTGGGCAACAGGCCGACACGGTCCATCATCAATTGGACGCGGGCCTTGACCTCTGCCGAAGCCAAGCCGGGAAAATGAGTGCGCAGAGGTTCGGCGATGATCTGGCCGACGGTCATTCGCGGGTTGAGGCTGGCGAGCGGGTCCTGAAACACCATCTGAATATCTGCGCGGTGCGGTAGCATCTGGTTTGGGTTCAACGTCAACAGGTCGGTTCCGTCCTGCCATAAGATGCGCCCGGTGGCAGGGATCATGCGGATCAAAGCCCGGGCGAGGGTGGATTTTCCGGAACCGCTTTCGCCGACAATCCCAAGGGTTTCACCGGGTTGCAGGGCGAAGTTCACGCCCTTGACCGCCTGCAACAGGCGCGGCGCGTGCCATGGCATGTCGCCTTCGCGCCGGATGGTGAAGCTAACCGACACATCACGCGCTTCGATCAGGGGGGCGTTCTGCGCGGTCATATGATCGCCTCTACCGGGCGGTTGCAGGCGCGTTTTTGGCCGGGCGCGTATTCGGTAAGCGGCGACAGGTATTCGCGGCAGGAACCCACGGCATAGGTGCAGCGCGGCTGGAACGGGCAGCCTTTCGGCGCGCGGGTCATGTTCGGCGGACTGCCGGGGATGACGGAAAGCTCGCCATCCTCCTGGTCGACCCTTGGCAGCGCGTGCAACAGGCCACGCGAGTAAGGATGGGTGGGGGCGTCAAAGAACGGATCGACCGGCGCTTGCTCCATCACTTGGCCGCCGTACATCACGATCACCTCGCGGCAAAAGCCCGCGATGACGCCAAGGTCGTGGGTGATCAGAATGATGGCCATGCCGAAATCGCGTTGCAGGTCGCGCAGCAGGGCGAGGATTTGCGCCTGCACGGTGACATCCAACGCGGTGGTAGGCTCATCGGCGATCAAGAGTTCGGGCTGGCAGAGGAGGCTCATCGCGATCATCACGCGCTGCCGCATCCCGCCGGAAAACTCGTGCGGATAAAACCGGATCCGGGCCTTCGCATCAGGGATCTTCACCGCATCCAACATCCGGACACATTCCGCCACGGCGGCGTCTTTCGACAGCCCCTGGTGGTGGATCAACACCTCGGCCATCTGGTCGCTGACCCGCATATAGGGGTTGAGCGACGTCATCGGATCCTGAAACACCATCGCAATATGGTTGGCGCGGATTTTGTTGAGCACGGCCACCGGCGTGCCGATCAGTTCGGTGCCGTTGAACTTGGCTGACCCCCGCGCGGTCCCGTTCTTGGCCAAAAGCCCCATGATCGCGAAGGCCAGCTGGCTTTTGCCAGAGCCGCTTTCGCCCACAATGCCTAGGGTCTGGCCCTTGGCAAGACCGAAGGAAATGCCATTGACTGCATGGACGGAGCCCTCTGGCGTGGTAAAACTGACGCCAAGGTTGGAAACCTCCAGCATCTAGCGGTCCTTCGGGTCAAGCGCGTCGCGCAGACCGTCGCCGACGAAGTAAAATGCGAACATGGTCATCACGAAGAACCATAGCGGAAAAGCCAGTTGCCACAGGGTACCGTAGCGCATGGTTTTGGCCCCTTCGGAGATCAGTTCCCCGAGCGAGGTCTGCGGCTCCTGTACGCCAAGCCCGAGGAACGAAATGAAGCTTTCGGTCAGGATGATGTCCGGGACCAGCAGCGTCGCGTAGACAATCACGATGCCAAGCAGGTTGGGCACAATGTGGCGCAGGATGATGCGGTGGGTGGGCACACCGGTCGCCTGCGCCGCCTCGATATACTCCCGCGATTTCAAAGTCAGGGTCTGGCCGCGCACGATCCGGGCCATGGCGGGCCACGACAGAAAGCCGATGCCGACCAGAAGAACCGTCAGCGACTTGCCGAACATGACCAGCAGCAGGATCAGCACGAACATGAACGGGATGGCGAGCAAGATATCGACCAGCCGCATCATGATCCCGTCCGTCCGCCCGCCGATGTAGCCAGAAACCGCGCCATACAGCGTGCCCGCCAGAACCGAAATCGCGGTGCCAAGAATGCCGACAAACAACGAAATCCGCGTCCCCATCGCGGTGCGGGCAAACAGGTCGCGGCCCTGGTCATCGACGCCGAAGTAATAGCCCTTGGCCCAGTTCGGCGCGCCCTGTTCGGCGGCGTGGCCCATGATGGCGAAGTCGATGTAATTGAAGCTGTAGGGTGAAATCAACTGGCCGAAGGCGGCGTATCCGGCACAGATCAGCAGCAGGATCACACCAGCCACGGCGGCCTTGTTGCGCCGGAACCGCAAGCGGGCATCGGCCCAGAGCGAGCGGCCCTTGACCTCGTCCAGGGTCGCCAGCCGTTTCGCCAAAGCGCCCATGTCGATGAGGGAGAGCGCCATGCTAAAGCCTGATCTTGGGGTCAATCCATGCGTAAAGCACATCGACCAGAAGGTTGAAAACAATTGTCAAAACCCCGACCAGCAGGGTCACGCCCATCATCAGCGCATAGTCGCGGTTCAGCGCCGCATCGACAAAGAACTTGCCAATCCCGCCGGTCGAAAAGAACATGTCGATGACGACCGACCCGGTGATCATCGACACGAAGGTCGGGCCCAGATACGAAAGCACCGGGATCAGCGCGGGTTTCAGCGCATGGCGCAGGATCACCTTTGAGGTGGGCAATCCCTTCGCCCGCGCGGTGCGGATGTGGTTCAGCGTCAGCACCTCCAGCATCGACGACCGGGTGATCCGCGCGATCGAGGCCATATAGGCGGTGGCCATCGCGATCACCGGCATGACCTGATGCTTCCAATCGCCGCCCTCCCAGCCGCCGCCGGGCAGCCAGCCGAGCCATAGGGTGAAGATCAACACCAGAATCGGGGCCATCACGAAGTTCGGCAGCACTTGCGCACCGATCGAAACCCCGACCGCGAAATAATCCAGCCATGAGTTCTGAAACACCGCCGCCAGCACGCCCAAGGTAACGCCAACCCCAACGGCCAGCACAAAGGCTTTGATCCCGTAGCTGAGTGTCACTGGAAATCCCTGGGCAATGATCTCGTTCACCGTGCGGTCTTTGTAGACAAACGACGGGCCGAAATCGAAATGGGCCACCACACCCCAGACGTAGCGCGCCATCTGCACCCAGATCGGCTGATCCAGGCCGTATTTGGCGTTCAGATTAGCCATGACCTGGGGGGGCAGCTGTTTTTCCTGGGTGAACGGCCCACCGGGGGCTGCGTGCATCATCAGGAACGAAATCACGATCAGCGCCAACAGGGTGGGGATCGCCACGAACAGTCGCTTCAGGATGAAGGAGAACATGAGGTTACCCAGGCGAGGGGACCACAACCGCAGCCCCCTGCCCTGCCAGAGGTCATTGCTTGATGCGATACAGGTCTTTGCCGTACCAGAACTGCATCACATCATGTTGCGGCAACCCTTTCAGATCAGGCTTGACCATATCGACCTTGGCATAATGATAGATCGGGATGATCGGCATGTCGGCGGCCAAAAGCTCCTCGGCCTTGGTGTAGTTGGCTGCCGGATCGGCCATGGCTTTGGCGCCTTTCAACAGCTTGTCGTAGTCGGCGTTAGCGTACTTGCCATCGTTGTTGGTGGAATAGCCGGTGTATAGGTCGAGGAAGGTCGACGCTTCGTTATAATCGGCACACCACGCATAGCGGGCCATCTCGAAATCGCCCGCGATCATCTTGTCGGTGTGAACCTTCCATTCGTAGTTGTTCGGCGTCAGCTCGACGCCAAGGGTCTGCTTCCACATCTGTTGTATCGCCACCGCGATTTTCTTGTGGGCATCCGAGGTGTTGTAGTTCAGCGTTAGTTGCAATGGGTGGTCAGGGCCAAAGCCGGCTTCTTTCAGTAGGGCCTTGGCCTTGTCGTTCCGTTCGGCTTGGGTCATTTTCGAATAGTCGATAACGGGCATGACATAGCCATTGATTGCGGGCGGGGTCCAGGAATAGGCAGCGGTCTGGCCACCTTGCAGGATGTTGTTGACGATCACATCGCGGTCAACCGCATAGGACAGGGCCTTGCGAACCCGCAGGTCTTTCAGTGCCGGGTTGCCTTTGCCATCGGCCAGGTTGATCAGGTAATCATAGGCGCAGGCATAAGGCGTCGAAATCGCCTCTTTCGGGAATTGCTCTTTCAGGTGTGGGTATTGGCCAGCGGGCACATCGGTGCGGTCCAATTCACCGGCCTGATAGCGGGTCAGCGCGGCATCCTCGTCATTGATCACAAGTGCTGTGATCGGCGACATGATGACGTTCTTGGCATCCCAGTAATTGGGGTTCTTGGTTTCCACATATTTCTCGCCATCGACCACCTCAGACAGCAAATAGGCGCCGTTGGTGACGATGTTTTCCTTCTTGGTCCAATTCGCACCGAATTTGTCAATAGTGGCTTTGGGGGCCGGGAAGGTGGCAGTGTTGGTCAGCATCTTGGTGAAATACGGGATCGGGTTTTCAAGGCTGACTTGCAGCGTGTGGTCGTCAACCGCCTTGATGCCCAACTCGCTGGCTTTGGTCTTGCCGGCCGTAATATCAGCGGCGTTTTTCACCTGCGCTAGTTCCAAATAATAGGCATATTCCGAGGCAAGTGCCGGGTCGACCAGCCTCTGCCAGGCGTAAACATAGTCGGCGGCGGTGACCGGCGTGCCATCCGACCATTTCGATTCGGGGCGGAGTTTGAATGTATAGGTCAACTTGTCATCCGACACCGTGAACGACACAGCCCCAGCCGGCACCAGATTGCCGTCACCATCCTCGTTGAACAACCCCTCGAAAATCCCCCGCGCCACATCGCTGTCATCGACCGAGGAAATCAGTTGCGGGTCCAGCGATTTGACGCTGTCGAGCATGCGGTAGGTAAAGGCCTGATTGGCCGCCAGCTCCTCACCGGTGTGCGGATTTTTGCCGGCAAAGGCCGGCACGGCGGCCAACGCCAGAATGGTGGTCATCAGTAGGTGCGTCTTCATGAACAAGCTCCCCAAATGAAATACGGGCAGTCCGTTGCTACCCTTCCAGTTGAAATCCTAGGCTCTAGTCTAGTTTAGGCAAGCCAAATCTGACCGGTTGACGCAAGGATGTGGACGGCGAAATGGCGGGTCGCCCCGGCACTTTGCTAGGTCAGCGCTGCATTTGCGGGACGAAAAGAGAACAAATGCCGGGCATCAGGCCACCGGGGTCCAGATTACATCGTCAATCCGGGGCGCACGGGTGGCGAGCATCACCAGGCGGTCAAACCCCATCGCAATCCCCGATGCGGCGGGCATATCGGCCAGTGCCGCCAGAAAATCCTCATCCAGCGGGTAACGTTCGCCATAGACCCGGCTCTTTTCATCCATCTCGGCCTGAAAGCGGCGGCGCTGTTCGTCAGGGTTGGTCAGTTCGCCAAACCCGTTGGCGAGTTCCACCCCGCAGGCATAAAGTTCAAACCGTTCGGCGAGGCGCGGGTCATCAGAGGTGCGGCGGGCAAGGGCTGCCTCTGCCGCGGGATACCGGTCCAGGATGGTCGGGCGGCCAATCCCCAAATGCGGCTCAACCTTCGCCACCAAAACGCGCGACAACAGGTCAGACCAGGTGTCGTCCTCCGCCACCCGCACGATCCCCGGCAACTGGCGCGCCAAAGCTCGGGCGTCCGGCGTGCCATCCGCGCCCAAGGTGGCCATCAGGTCAACCCCGGCAAACCGCTGCAAAGCTTCCACCACGCCCAACCGTTCGGGTTCGGCAAACGGATCGCAGGCGAGGTCGCGGTACCGCAGGAGCGTGCTGCCCGCAGCCGTGCAGGCGATCTGCATCAACGCCGTGCAATCGGCCATCAGCCGGGTATAATCCTCGCCCACCCGATACCATTCCAGCATGGTGAACTCCGGCGAATGCAGCACGCCACGCTCGCGGTTGCGCCAGACATGGGTCAGCGCAAAAATCCGCACCTCGCCCGCCGCCAGCAGTTTTTTCATGGCAAACTCGGGCGAGGTGTGCAGGTACATGCGGCGCGCTTGGCCCTCGTTGCCGATCGCCTCGGTGGTAAACCCATGCAGATGCGCCTCGTTGCCGGGGCTGATTTGCAGGGCGGCAGGGTCAACTTCCAAGAAATCGCGGTCGCTGAACCAAGCGCGCAACCCGGATTGAATCCGGGCGCGCGCCAAAAGCGCTGGTCTGCGGTCGGCGTGCCGGTCACGCTGCCACCATGGAGTTTCAGTCATGCGGCTTCTCTCTGGCGAATTGCGAAGAATAGCGGTAAAGGCTCCGCCGATAGGGCCTCACCTTCGCGTCCGGGGCCCAGGCAAACAAGGAATCCGTCCCGTGAAGGTCATCGCATCCTCGCTCCGCAAGGGCAATATCGTCGAGTTGGAAAGCAAGCTTTATGTCGTGCTGAAGTCGGAAAACTTCCACCCCGGCAAAGGCACCCCAACCACTTCGGTGGATATGCGGCGGATTTCCGACGGGGTGAAGGTGGCCGAACGCTGGCGCACGACCGAGATGGTCGAAAAAGCCACGGTCGACGAGCGCGCCTATGACTACCTCTATGAAGACGGCGAAGGCTTCCACTTCATGGAACCGATGAGCTACGACCAGATCACCGTGTCCGAAGATGTGGTGGGCGACGGCAAGGTGTTTCTGGGCGAGGGCGTGAAGGTTTTTATCCAGACCTTTGACGACGTGGCGATCGCCATCACTTTGCCGCTCAAAGCCGTGGTCGAGGTCGCGGAGACCGAACCGGTGACCAAGGGCCAGACCGCATCGTCGTCCTACAAGCCCGCCATCTGCACCAACGGCCTGCGCGTTCTGGTCCCGCCGCACATCGGGCCGGGGACCAAGATCATCATCAACACTGAGGATCTGACCTATCAGGAACGCTCGAAGGATTGAGTTGTTGGTCCAGTGAACCTAGAGCGTGTCGCCTTCATTTGGTTTCATATCCTGCGGCGTGGAAGTAGTTTTGGCATTCATGTTGTGGGAAGAGGTCGCAGACCGTTCCGACGA
>JAYTQA010000298.1:0-9160 GCA_043746955.1 bacterium
TTGCCCATTCGATCCCCCTACATCTGGTCAAGAGAACGGAACCACAGATCAGCCCTCATGGGAATCCTGAATCGTAAGAAAAGCGACATGCTCTAGACGAGCCGTTTGGCGCGCTCGACCCCGGTATCCGGGCCGAGATTCACCTGCTGATGAAACGCCTGTGGAACGAAGTGCCAATGACCGTGGTGATGGTCACCCACGATCTGCGCGAGGCGTTTACCCTTGGCACCCGCGTGGTGGCCTTGGAACGCGCCCGCAACCGGCCCGAAGAATTGCTGCGCTATGGGGCCAGCATTGCGCAAGACATCACGATCTGGCCACCGCGTGTGGCCGGGGGGCCTTCAATATTCGACCATGATCTTCCGCCCGGTCGGGACGACCCGACCTTTGAGACAGCCTTCGCAGGGACGGCCCCGCAGAAATGAGGACGTAAATGCACATCCATCGGACCACCGACCAGATCGCCGCCGATCGCCGTCGGTATGACGAACACCAACGGCTTGGGCTGGAGTTTTCGCCGCGTGCCTTGCCCGAACTCAGCCCGCGTCCTGCCCCGACGCCTTTTGGTGTGCTGACGACAGAGGTGGTGCCGGGCGGCTGGTACACGACCATGGCCTTGGCCAAAGGTCAGGTCTTGCGGGTGATGACCGGGGAGCGCGTCTCCACGGTGTCTTTGGCCGTGTGGTCTGCCGCCGACACCTCGGAACGGATGAACCTGCCCGATACGATCAAGGTGCAATGGACGACCGAACTCCGCAAAGGCCGGGTGATCTTTTCCGACATGGGGCGGGTGCTGTTGTCGATCATTGAGGATAGCTCGGGCGCGCATGATGCCCTGACCGGGGGATCAACGACGGCCACGACCACCGGCCGCAACACGCGGGACAATATGGTGCTGGCGGCGGCCAAACTGGGTCTGGACCGGCGCGATCTGCCGAGCCTGTTCAACCTGTTCGCCCCGGTGCGGGTGAATGCGGGCGGCCAGTTTGAGTGGCGGGGCGCGATGCTTCCGCCGGGCGACTGGGTGGATCTGCGCGCCGAAATGGACCTGATCCTCGCTCTGTCGAACTGCCCGCATCCGTTGGACCCGGTGCAGGATACCCCGCCACCCATCGCCATGACCCTACTGGCGGCCCAGCCCATAGCCCTTGATGACCTGTGCCGCACTGCCAGTGCCGAAGCCCAACGCGGCTTTGAAAACAACGCCCGCGCTTGAGGTAACCCGATGCAAACCCCCATCCAAACCTATGATATTCCTGCCGAAAAGCCGTGGTCCGGTCTGGTGAAAACCGGCCAGACGATCCGGATCGAGGATACCTATGGCCAGCAGGCCATCGACACGATCTTTTACAGCGCCCGTGATTTTGGCGAGCGGTATTCCAGTCAGGACACGCTGCGCACCCAAGGCTCGGCCTATATCGGCAAGGGCAGCAGGATCATGTCCTCCGAAGGCCGGGTGATGCTGACCGTGACCGCCGATACCTCAGGCCGCCACGACACCTCGGCGGGCTGTTGTTCGTGCGAAAGCAACACCGTGCGGTTTGGCCACGGCACGCGCTATCTGCATGCCTGCCGGGAGAATTTCATTCTGGAACTGGCGCGCCACGGCATGACCAAGCGCGACATCGTGCCCAACATCAACTTCTTCATGAACGTGCCGATCAGCCCGAACGGCGCGATGACGATTGACGATGGCATCTCTGCTCCTGGCGACCACGTGGAGTTGGTGGCGGAAATGGACGTGCTGTGCGTCATCTCCAACTGCCCGCAGATCAACAACCCTTGCAATGGGTTTGACCCGACGCCGATCCGCGTCATCATTCGGGATTAGCCAGATGTTCAAGAAAGTTCTGGTGGCGAACCGGGGGGAAATAGCGGTTCGGGTGATCGGCACGCTGCGCCGGATGGGGATAGCTTCGGTAGCGGTCTGGTCGGACGCAGACCGGTTTACCCCTGCGGTCCGGCTGGCGGATCAGGCGGTGCGGCTGGGACCGTCGCCCGCCCTGCAAAGCTATCTGAATGTCGATGCCGTCGTTGCAGCCTGCAAAGCCACTGGCGCTGAAGCGGTGCATCCGGGCTACGGCTTTCTGTCGGAAAACATCGGCTTTGCCGAGCGATTGGCGGCCGAGGGCATCAGCTTCATCGGCCCACATCCCGCACATCTGGCCGTCTTTGGCATGAAACACACGGCGCGGGATCTGGCGATGGCGGCTGGCGTGCCCCTGCTGCCGGGCACCGGACTTCTGGAGGATGAGGACGACGCGGCAGGGCAGGCGGCTGCGATTGGCTATCCGGTCATGCTGAAAAGCACGGCGGGTGGTGGCGGCATCGGCATGCAGTTGTGCGAGGATGAGGTGGCGTTGCGCGCGGCCTTCGGCTCGGTTCAGCGTACCGCAACCGCCAGCTTCGGCGACGCAAGGGTGTTTCTGGAACGGTTTGTTGCGGGTGCCCGCCATGTCGAGGTGCAGGTTTTCGGCGATGGGAAGGGCCGGGTGGTGGCTTTGGGGGAGCGCGACTGCTCGCTGCAGAGGCGTAACCAGAAGGTGATCGAGGAAACCCCCGCGCCGGGTTTGTCGGGTGCGATGCGGACGCGGCTGCACAAGGCGGCGGTCGATCTGTGCGCCTCGGTTTCCTATACATCGGCGGGGACCGTGGAGTTTATTTATGACCCCAAGCGAGAGGCGTTTTACTTTCTGGAGGTGAACACCAGGCTGCAGGTCGAACATCCGGTGACCGAGGCGGTGTTTGGTATTGATCTGGTCGAATGGATGATCCGCCAGGCCGCAGGCGAGATGGTGATCCCCGCCGTGCTGCCCATGCCCAAAGGGGCCGCCATTGAGGCGCGGCTTTATGCCGAGATGCCGCATGCCGATTTCCGCCCCTCTGCTGGCCGTCTGACCGAAGTGCGCTTTCCGGAGGGCGTCCGGGTCGATGGCTGGATTGAGTCGGGGGGTGAGGTGTCGCCGTTCTATGACCCGATGCTGGCCAAGATCATTGTGACCGGGGCGGACCGGCCTGCGGCGATTGCAGCATTGCGCAAAGCGCTGGCGGAAACCTCGGTCGCGGGGATTGAGACGAATTTGGGCTATCTGCGGGCGATTGCGGGGTCTGAGCTTTTGGCCTCTGGCCAGGTCGCCACCACCGCTTTGCGCAGCTTTGCCTATCAGGCGCAGGGGGTGGAGGTGCTGGCCCCCGGTGCGCAATCCAGCTTGCAGGAGTTGCCGGGGCGGTTGGGGCTGTGGCATGTCGGCGTGCCGCCCTCCGGCCCGATGGATGCGGGGTCGTTCCGGGCGGCCAACCGGATGCTGGGGAACTCCCCCGACACGGCGGCGCTGGAACTGACGATGACCGGGCCGACCTTGCGGTTTTTATCGGCGGCCAAGGTGGCGCTGGCCGGGGCGCAGATGAAACTGGTGCTGGACGGGGTGCGCGTGCCCGGTCCGGTGGTTGAGGTGGCCGCAGGCGGCGTGCTGGCGATTGGCGCGATGGAGGGCGCGGGGCAGCGGGCCTACCTCGCGGTTGCGGGTGGCTTTGCTGCTCCGCAGGTTTTGGGCTCGCGCGCCTGTTTCGCCTTGGGGCAGTTTGGCGGCCATGCCACAGGCGGTTTGAAAACCGGCGATGTGCTGCATCTGGCAGGCGTGCCCTGCGCGACACCTGAGCCGCTGGACGCAACGCCCTTGACCCACGCCTGGGATGTGGCCGTCCTTTATGGCCCGCATGGCGCGCCGGGTTTCTTCACCGATTGCGATATTGAGACACTTTTCTCCGCCGAATATGAGGTGCATTTTAACTCTGACCGCACCGGGATCCGGTTGATCGGTCCGGCCCCGAAGTGGGCAAGGCCGGATGGCGGTGAGGCGGGGCTGCATCCTTCCAACCTGCACGACAATGCCTATGCGGTGGGCGCCATCGACTTTACCGGCGACATGCCGATCATCCTCGGCCCGGATGGCCCAAGCCTTGGTGGCTTTGTCTGCCCGGCGGTGGTAGTGGCTGAAGATCTCTGGAAGCTGGGCCAGTTCCGCCCCGGCGACCATATCCGCTTTCATCCGGTGATGCGCGCCGGTGATCCGGTGGCGGGGCCCGCAGTTATCGGCGCGGGGTCGCCGATCCTCGCCAAAAGCGAGGGCGCAGTGCCGGTGGTCTACCGCCGTCAGGGCGATGACAATCTGCTGGTCGAATACGGGGCGATGACGCTGGACATCGAACTGCGCCTGCGCGTGCATCTCTTGATGCAGGCGGTCAAGGACGCGGGCCTGCCGGTGATTGATGTGACGCCGGGGATCCGAAGCTTGCAAATCCACTACGACAGCACCCGCACCAAACGCATGACCCTGCTGCAAGCGCTGGCGGAAATTGAGGCGCAGTTGCCGCCGGCAGAGGCGGTCACCGTGGCCTCACGCATCGTGCATCTGCCGTTGTCGTGGAATGATCCGAAGGCGGTGCTGGCTGCCACCAAGTATCAGGAGTTGGTGCGGGCGGACGCGCCATGGTGCCCGGACAACATCGAATTCATCCGCCGCGTCAATGGCTTGGCCGATGAAGCTGCGGTCAGCCAGATCGTGCATGACGCAAGCTATCTGGTGCTGGGTCTGGGCGATGTCTACCTTGGCGCGCCTGTGGCCACCCCGGTGGACCCGCGTCACCGGCTGGTGACCACCAAATACAACCCCGCCCGGACCTGGACCCCGGAAAACGCGGTGGGCATCGGCGGCGCCTATATGTGCATCTACGGGATGGAGGGGCCGGGCGGCTATCAACTGGTCGGCCGCACCATCCAGATGTGGAACACATGGCGGCGGACCGAGGCGTTTGCAGCCCAGCCGTGGCTTTTGAATTTCTTTGACCAGATCCGGTTTTTCCCGGTCAGCCCCGCCGAATTGACCGAGGCTCGTGCCGCCTTTCCGCACGGCGGCTATCCGGTTCCCATCGAGGAGACGACGTTTCGGTGGGCCGACCACAAGCGCCGCTTTTCAGCAGAGGCGGCCGGGATCACCGGGTTCAAATCCACCCAGCAGACCGCGTTCGAGGCGGAGCGCGCCCGCTGGAAAGCCAAAGGGTTGGACCGGTTCGTGGTCGACGATGGCCCAACCGCCCCAGCCAGCGACGTGCCAGCCGGCCTGACCGCCATTGAAAGCCCGATCCCTGGCAGTTTGTGGAAATTCCTCGTGGCACCGGGTGACGCGGTTGACGCCGGTCAGACCGTGGCGATCCTCGAATCAATGAAAATGGAGATTGCTGTGACCGCGCCTTCGAAGGGCTGGATCCGCAGCTTTCGGGCCGAACCGGGGCGTAGCCTGCGCGCAGGCGACGTGATTGCGGTGATGGAAAGCGCAGATCGGGCCTGAAGCTCGCCGATGTTAAGCCCGCTGAAATCTTCATGGAGCATCCTTTCGTCAGGTGTGTTGCGGCGGATACCTGCAACCTGGACCGAAATCAGCTTGCGCGTAGGGCTTTGACGTCTCTTAGATGGGACACTGCCATGGAGTGGGACGGCCGTGGAACCGACGAACAACTGGAAGGATGATGCTGCCGATTACTGGCGGGCGGTGGTCGAATCTGCCGGTTTGGGTGTGTGGGATTACAACACCGTGACCGGAGAAAAGCGCTATTCTGACCGCTGGCGCGAGATCCGCAAACTGACGCCGTCTGATGTGATGCCAGAGACCGATGAAGAATGGCTGGCCACCGTGCATCCCGACGATGTTGCCGCAGCCCGTCATTATACCGAGATGATCAATACCGGCCAAGCGGACGAAGTCTCGTTCGAATACCGGGAACGCGGCAAATCCGGTCACTGGATCTGGATCATGTGCCGGGGCCGCGCGCTCAGCCATGACGAAACCGGCCGCGCCACCCGCTTTGTCGGCGTCGACACCGATATCACCGTGATGAAATCCGCCGAGCAGGAACGGGTTTTGAATGCCAAACAGCTGGAAATTGCGGTGACCATCGCCGGGATTGGCATCTGGCGGTTTGACATCCTCAGCCAAGCCGTCACCTGGGATGCGCGGCTGCGCGAGATTTACGGCGTGGCGCAAGACCTTGACCCGCTGCCGCGCGACATCTGGGAAAGGTTCATTCATCCCGAAGATTATGATTTCGTGATGGCGCAAACCCGCGCGGCAGAGGCACTGCGCGAAGATTACAACCTTGATTATCGCATTCTGCGCGCCGATGGCGACCTGCGCCACATCCGCAGCCGGATGAGCTATGTACCCGACAGTCTGGATGGCCCCTGTGTCATTGGCGTCAATTGGGATGCGACCGAAGATTTGCAGCAGGCCTTCCTGCTGGAGAAAAGCAACCAGATTGCCGGCCAAAGACTGGCGCAACTGACACTGGCCCAAACAGAGCTGGAACGCCTGTCACGCACCGACCCGCTGACCGGACTGCCGAACCGGCGCGCGCTGGACGAATATCTGCAAAGGGTCGCTCCGGACGTTCGCGCCCACTCGACCTGCGCGGTCATGCTGATCGACATAGACCAGTTCAAGACGGTCAATGATACAAGGGGCCATGCGTTTGGCGATAAGCTGCTGAAAGTGGTGGCGAACGTTTTGGACTGTGAGATAGCACCCCAAGGCTTTCTGGCGCGGATTGGCGGCGACGAGTTTCTGGCGATCCTTGAACAGGAAAGCTCGATCGAGGCGTTGATGGCTATTGCTAGCGCGGCGGTGGCGCGGGTGCGCGAAGCATCACGCAACCTTGGGCAAGAGGTGTCGATCAGCATCGGCATCGACGCACCGCAGGTTCACCCGGCAACGATGGATGACCTGTGCGCCAGTGCTGACAAGGCGATGTACCGGGCCAAGCTGCTGGGCGGTGCACAGGCGTTCATGGCGGCGTGACGGACAAGCGGCAGGGGGCAGGAGCGGCGTGGTGGGTTTGCCGGACCACAAGAGCGACATGGCTATGGGCCTTTATTGCCGGATGACGTTTGAACGCGGCATCATCATCCCACAGTTTTTAGGGACCGCGTGATGGACGGGCAAAACGGAATGCCACTTTTCCGCATCAGGCTTTGACTCAACCCACGTGCCGGGTTGGCATCTGACCTGGCAGCCTCACCTATAGCCCGGCCACGTGGCGTGCGGCTGCGGTGGATGCGGCGCGGCAGGCGGCCTCCAGCCCTTGGCCCGCTGCGATCTGGGCAGCGAGCGTGCCGATAAACGCGTCGCCTGCGCCATGGCTGCTGACCACCTGCACCTTTTCGGCCGGCAGCAGCACGACCTCGCCATGGGCACCCCAAGCGGCCAGACCGGCGCTGCCGGCTGTGACGATCACGGTTTCAAATTGGTCCGCCAGCTTTTTGGCAGCGTCGGCGGCCCCGTGCAGACAGCAGACGCGGGCGGCACCCATCATCTCGGCCTCGACCGCGTTGACCACCAGGATATCGACCAGGCGGCGGAAATCGGCGGAAAGCGCGCGGTAGGGGGCGGCGTTGAGCAGGGTCGGGATACCGCGTTTGCGCGCCTCGGCAGCGGCGGTGCTGTTGATGGCTTCGGGCACTTCGTTTTGCAGAACCAGCACGCCCGCGCCCTGCCAGATGGCATCATTGGCCAAAGCCTGCGCCGCGATGTGCAGATTGGCACCAGAGACGATGGTCGCGGCATAATCGCCCGAGCCGTCCTGAATGGCCACGCTCATCCCCGAACCGATACCCGCCACGGTCGCCACGTAACGGTCATCGACCTGCGCTGCGATCAGGTTTTCGCGCAGGTAGCGGCCAAAGTCATCGTCACCGACCGCGCCCACCATCCGGCTTTCCGCCCCGGCTTTTGCGGCGGCTGCCGCTTGATTGGCGCCCTTGCCGCCGAACTTGGGATACCAGCGCCGGCCCACTGCGGTTTCGTCCCGGCGTGGCAGATGATCGGCCTCGACCATGATGTCGTAATGCAGGCTTCCGACGGTTAAAACGACGGGCAGGACGGTGGGCAGGACGGCGGGCAGGACGGCGGGTAGGCCAGCGGGCAGAACGGCGGGCAGGACGGTGGGCATGGCAGTCTCACATTCTGCGTTTGGATTGCACGGCGCGCATCGTGCGGCTCAGGTTGGCATCGGCGGATTTGCGATCCCGTTGCGCCACTGCCACGAACAGCGCGTCCAAGAGGTTTAACTGGGCGATCCGCGCGGTGGCATTCTCGCCAATCAGGGGCGAGTTTTGCGCGGTGGAACACAGCACCACATCGACCATCTTGGCCAGCGGGCTTTCGGGATAGTTGGTCACCGCAATCGTGCGTGCGCCGTTGCGCCGGGCCAACTCTGCCGCGTCGAGCACAGCCGTGGTGGCACCGGAGTGGGAAAACGCTATCGCCACATCCTGCGGTCCGAGGAGGGCTGCCGACATCATCATCATATGGGCATCATCGAAAACGGACGTGCGAATCCCGATGCGCAGGAATTTGTGGCCGACATCGCGGGCGATCTGGGCTGACCCGCCCAAGCCATAGAAATCGCGCTGCTGCGCCCGAGCGAGGTAGTCGGCGGCGCGGTCAAACGCCTCCAGATTGAGGATGGCAAAGGTTTCCTCTAGCGCCTGCATGGCGGTGCGAAACACCTTTTGCACAATCTCACCCGCAGTGTCGGTTGCCAATATCTCGGTATGCAGGGCGGCGGAGTCAGAGTTGTAATAGTCGATCAGCCCCTGCCGAAATTCCCGGAAGCCCGCAAAGCCCAATTTCTTGGCGACCTTGACCACCATCGCTTCGGACACCGCCGATTTTTCGGCAATGTCACGCAGGGGGGTGGTTGCATGAATATCCTTGCGGCTCAGGATTTCAGCGGCGACCTTGCCCTCCAGCGGGGTCAGGCTGGGCAGCTTCATCCGGATCTGCGCGCCGACAGCCCTTGGATCACCCATTATGCACCCCTATTTCCCGCCCGCACCTGAAGCGAATTTGTCGATCAGCATGGCGACGATGATGATGATGCCGGTGGCAAGCAACTGGTAGAAGGCCTGCACGTTCAAAAGGGTCAGACCGTTGCGCAAAGTGCCCAGAATGATGCAGCCGATCAGCGTGCCGGGGATTGATCCGCGCCCGCCCATCAGGCTCGCCCCGCCGATGGCGGAGGCTGCGATGGCGTCAAGCTCCCACAAGGTGCCCATGGTGGGTTCAGCGGCACCCAGGCGACCGATCAGGATCATCGCGGCCACGGC
>JAYTQA010000299.1:0-3432 GCA_043746955.1 bacterium
CCGCCGCTTGGCATGGCAACCTCCCACTTGGATTCGGTGCGGTCCGGCATGACTCAGGTGGTCAACGGCCAGCGCGGCACGTCCTATGCCGCACGGATCGTGAACCCGGCCTATATGATGGCGGGCAAATCGGGGACCAGCCAGGTCCGCAATATTTCTGCCACCGAACGCGAAACCGGGGTGGTCGCCAACAATGACCTGCCGTGGAAGGAAAGGGATCATGCGCTGTTCGTGGCCTTCGCACCGGCCAATGCGCCGCGCTATGCGGTGGCCGTGGTGGTGGAACATGGCGGCGGCGGGTCGTCGGTCGCAGCGCCGATTGCGCGCGATGCTTTGCTACGGGTGCTGACCGGCACCGTGCCAGACCCACAGGACTACCCTGCCGACCAGCGGGCGCGGATCGACACGATGCTGAAGGAATTGCGCCTGCGCAACCCTGACGGCAGCCAGCCCCCCGAGATAAAGGCCTGATGCGATGAGCTTTCTGGAATACCGCGTCAAATTCGCCCCTTCCGGCTTTGCCAAGGTGCTCTATGTCAACTGGGGCCTGTACCTGCTGATCACCGCCTGTGCCGCGATTGGCTGGCTGATGCTGTATTCCATCTCGGGCGGCAATCTGGGCCTGTGGGCCGAACCGCAGATGAAGCGCTACGGCGTGGGGATGATCCTGTCGCTCGCCATGGGTTTCACGCCGATCTGGTTCTGGCGCAGCATGTCAGGGGCGGCCTATGCGCTGACGTTTTTCCTGCTGATCGTGGTGCATTTCTTTGGGTCGGTCGGGATGGGCGCGCAACGCTGGATTGATCTGGGTTTCATCCGCCTGCAACCGTCAGAGTTTATGAAAGTCAGCCTGATCATGGTGCTCGCCACCTATTACGATTGGCTGGACGACCGCAAAGTCTCGCGGCCCTTGTGGGTGCTGATCCCGGTCCTGCTGATCATCATCCCCACGGTTTTGGTGATCATGGAGCCTAACCTTGGCACCTCGCTGATGCTCGTCATCGCGGGCGCAGCGGTGATGTTCGCGGCTGGAGTGTCGCTGTGGTATTTTGCCGCCGTGGTGGCCCTGATTGGTGGTGCCGTGGCAGGGATTTTCCTGTTGCGCGGCACGCCCTGGCAGTTGATCCACGACTATCAGTACAAACGGATCGACACGTTCCTTGACCCTTCGGCGGACCCTTTGGGCGCAGGCTACAACATCCTGCAAGCCAAGATTGCTTTGGGCTCGGGCGGGCTTGCCGGCAAAGGCTTCATGCAGGGCACCCAAAGCAGGCTCAATTTCCTGCCCGAAAAGCACACCGATTTCATCTTTACCACCTTGGGAGAGGAGTTCGGTTTCATCGGCGCCGTCTCCCTGTTGGCGCTTTATGCGATGATCCTGATCTTCCTGTTCTGGGCCGCACTGCAGAACAAAGACCGGTTCTCGTCGCTGATGCTGATCGGGATCGGGGCCAACTTTTTCTTGTACCTTGCGGTCAACCTCGCCATGGTGATGGGCATGGCCCCGGTGGTCGGCGTGCCCCTGCCGTTCCTCAGTTACGGCGGTTCCGCCACCCTCGTGCTTTT
This sequence comes from bacterium, assembly GCA_043746955.1. Classification (GTDB taxonomy): domain Bacteria; phylum Pseudomonadota; class Alphaproteobacteria; order Rhodobacterales; family Rhodobacteraceae; genus Stagnihabitans. The sequence goes on from JAYTQA010000299.1 coordinate 1,567, forward strand.
GCTGGCCTTTGGGCTTGCGCAAAGCGCCATTGTCCACAGGTTGCGCTGATGCTCAAATCCACCTTCCAACGGCACGGCAGGTTCGTGTTTTCCTTCGCCCTTGGTCTGGGCTTGTGGGGACTTGCCCACCTGACCGGGCTCGACCCGGTCCTGCGGGCGGTCAGCGGGGTCAATGGTTTTTCGCTGTCCTACCTGACCTTGATGTTCATCCTGATCTGGCGGACCACCCCTGACGATTTGCGCCGCCATGCCGAGGCGGATGACGAAGGTGCCGCCGTGATCCTGATCCTTGCGGTGCTGGCAGCGGTGGTCAGCCTCACGTCGATCTTTCTGGTGCTGAACCGGACCGACCTCAACCTCGCCGAGGCGCTCTTTGCTTTGGCTTCGGCCCCGTTGGGCTGGGCCACGCTGCATATGCTTGCGGCCTTCCGCTACGCGCATCTGTTCTATGCCCCGCAACCGGATCAGGGGTTGGATTTTCCAAGTGCTCCCAAAGCCAATGGCAAAAAACCCGGCATCTGGGATTTTCTGTATTTCTCGTTCACCATCGGGATGACCGCACAGGTGTCGGATGTGCCCGTCACTTCGACCACGATGCGCAAAGTGGTTTTGTTCCATTCGATCGGGTCATTTTTCTTCAACACGGTGATCCTGGCCCTTGCGGTCAATGCCGGGATTGCGTTGTCCAAGTAGTCTGCCGCAGCCATTTGCCGAGGTTTCATGCTGATCCTGTTCGCGGCCCCCAGCCTTTGGACCGACTATGCCACCGTCCTGCCGCAGGCTTTGGCCGAGGCGGGGATCACGGCTGCCATCGTGACCGAAGCCAACCCGGCAGAGGTCGATTATATCATCTACGCACCCTCCGCCCCCTTGCAGGACTTCACGCCCTACACCCGCTGCAAAGCCGTGCTCAGCCTGTGGGCCGGGGTTGAACGCATCGTCGGCAACGCCAGCCTGACCCAGCCCTTGACCCGCATGGTCGACCCCGGCCTGACCGAGGGCATGGTGGAATGGGTCGTGGGCCACACAATGCGCCACCACCTTGGGCTAGACCGTCACATCGTGAATCCCGGCCATATCTGGAACCCGACCTGCCCACCTTTGGCCCGACAACGCCCGGTCGCGATGCTGGGCATCGGTGTTCTGGGTCTGGCTGCGGCCCGCGCGTTGCAAGCCCTCAACTTCCCGGTCACCGCTTGGAGTCGCACCGCCAAAACCATCGCGGGACTGGCCTGCCTCTCCGGTGACGACGGCCTGCGCGAGGCCCTGTCCACCGCCGCCATCGTCGTCACCCTCTTGCCCAATACGCCCGAGACCGCGAACCTCCTGAACGCCCGCAGCCTCGCTTACCTGCCGAAAGGCGCATTTATCCTCAACCCCGGTCGCGGCCCGCTGATCGACGACGCCGCCCTGCTCGCCGCCCTGAACACCGGCCAGATCGCCCATGCCACGCTCGACGTGTTCCGCACCGAGCCGCTGCCGCAAGACCATCCGTTCTGGTCCCACCCCAAAATCACCGTCACCCCCCACATCGCCGCCGACACCCGCCCCCACACCGCCGCCCGCGCGCTGGTCGAAAACATCCGGCGAAGTGAGGCTGGCGAACCCCTCCTCCACCGCGTTGACCGCACTCTCGGCTACTGACTGCGCACGCGTTAGGGCAGGCAACCTCGCAACCCACACACCGCGATCCCCTCGCTCTGTTGGGAAGAGCGATAGGGTGGGGGCATCTTTGGGGAATCCCATCTCAAGGACCCGAACTTCGTTCACAGAAAATGACCGAAAAATCTCAACCCATTGATTATAAACAATTTCGAAAAGTGTCCACATGTGGACAGCCTGCTTTTCCGGGCCAAAACGGCTTTC
>JAYTQA010000300.1:0-3430 GCA_043746955.1 bacterium
TCGGCATCGCCACCATCGAACAGGATCCAGATGCGTTCCAGCCCGGCCACTTCTTCGGGTCCGGCGTCGGCCCCGGCCAGCAGCATCAGGCCCTTGGCCGCGTTGCCAATCGGCCCCGGACCCAGAAGCACCGGTTGGTGGCCATCATGCGCCCCGCCTTGCAGACCGTGGGCCAGAAACCCATCCTCCGGCCCAAGCCACAGTTTTTCATCCAGATGCGCCAGCAGGGCCGCATCCGGCGCGCGGATCATCACCCGCCAGCCTGCGGTCAGAGCACGGGTGACGGTGGTCACGACCGTCTCGTCCAGCCCGGCCCGGCTCAGGTGATAAAACACGGCGGTGGCGGTCATCCGGGGAGTCGGGCGGGGCTGCCGCCAGTCGGAGCGTTCCGGTGGATCAACCCACCAGCCCGCGCCGTCTTGCCCCATCGCGATAAAGGATTGCGTGGCAGCCCCGGCCAGCTGACTGCCAACATCGTCACTCCGGCTTCACCTCGAACTTGTCGGCGATCAGGCGGTTGAGCGCCATGACACCCCAGCCGGTCGCACCTTTGGGTGCCGTGGCGGTATCGGCCTTGGCCAAGGTCACGCCGGCAATGTCCAGATGGCACCACGGCATCTCGGCTGCAACAAACCGGTTGAGGAACATCGCGGCCACGCTGGCCCCGCCCTCGCGCCCGCCAACGTTCATCATGTCGGCCAGCCGGGATTTCAGCTTGTCGTCAAAGCTTTGGCCCATCGGCATCCGCCAGGCACCCTCGCCCTCGGCCCCAGCCGCTTTCAGGAACGCGCCACACAAATCGTCGTTGTTGGCGAATACCCCGGTCAACTCGGTCCCCAAGGCCACGATGATCGCACCGGTCAGCGTGGCCAGATTGATGATCCCTTTGGGTTTGAAGCGGTCCTGGGCGTACCAGAGCAGGTCCGCCAGCACCAAGCGCCCCTCGGCATCGGTGTTGATCACCTCGACCGTGTCACCCTTCATCGACGTCACGATATCGCCGGGGCGTTGGGCGCGGCCATCGGGCATATTCTCGACCAGGCCGACCAGCCCGACGACATTGGCTGGGGCTTTGCGCAATGCCAAGGTTTTCATCACACCCGCCACCACCCCGGCCCCGCCCATATCCATCGTCATCTCCTCCATCCCGCCCGCAGGCTTGATCGAGATGCCGCCGCTATCAAAACACACACCCTTGCCGACCAAAGCGAACGGCGCTTGCCCGGCCACCCCGCCCTTCCATTGCATCACGACGACTTTGGACGGGCATTCAGAGCCGATGCCCACGCCCAACAGCAGGTTCATGCCCAGATGGGCCAAAGCCTCTTCGTCCAGCACCTCAACCTCGACGCCGAGATCGCGCAATCCGGTCAGGCGGGCGGCGAATTCCTCGGTCGTCAGCACGTTGGCCGGTTCGTTCACCAGATCGCGGGTGAAAAAGATGCCTTGGGCGAGCGCGTGGGCGGTTGCCAAGGCCACGCCCGCCGCCGCCAGATCGGCGACCATCAGGCTGACCGGACCGTGCGGCTTTTTCTCGGCAGTTTTGTAGCGGTCAAAGTCATAGGCGCGCAAGGTGAGGCCCAGCATCAGGTCGGCCTGACGCGGGTGATTTTCGGCGAGCACCAGCACCGGTGCCGCAGCGATGGCTTTGGCGACCGTGCCGCCAGCCTTGCGCGCACTGGCGAGATCGGCCTTGCGCGCCAGCCGGACCACCTGCACCGCATCAGCGGCAAGGCCCGCCGGATAGGCCAGTTCCATAGCCTCCCCCGGTTTGACCTTGGCCCAGGCTTCTGACGCCATCAGGCGGCGCAGCGCTCCACGCAGGAGGCGGTCAATCCGGCGCGCCCCGGCCGAGGCGGGCGCATCGCCGTCCACCAGCACGACAATCCGGCCGGTCACGGTGGCCAAGGCGTCGGCGTCAAAGGCCAGCAAGGTGGGGGTCAGCACGTCAGTCATCGGATGCTCCGGCGAAAAAGGGCTACCAGAGGTGGGTCTGGTCTGGGGATGGGCAGTGGTCCGCCGCAGGCTAGACCGGGGGGGCGCAAATGGCCAGATATGAGTTTTCCTTGGGTGCCAGACAGGCTAGGGTCGCCCGACAGCTTTGGGCCGCAGCTTTGGGCCGGAGCTTTGGGGCGCAGTTTGGGGCCGCAGGTTTGGGCCGCCGCGATGGGAGAAGGACAGGAATTGCCCCGGATCGACCGCTATATCCTGTCACAGCTGCTGCAGTATTTCGGGTTTTTCGCGCTGGTTCTGGTCGGGGTTTACTGGATCAACAAAGCCGTCGGCCTGTTTGACCAGTTGATCGGTGACGGCCAGTCCTCGCTGGTTTTCCTGGAGTTTTCGCTGTTGACCCTGCCGACGGTGATCAAGCTGGTGCTGCCGGTGGCGGCCTTCATCGCCACCGTCTATGCCACCAACCGGATGATGACGGAAAGCGAGTTGGTGGTGATGCAGGCGACCGGGTTTTCGGCGTTCCGGCTGGCGCGGCCGGTGGTGTATTTCGGGCTGGTGGTGGCCTTGATGTTGACCGTGATGGGTCATGTTCTGGTGCCTGCCAGCCGGTCGATGCTGGTGTCGGCGCGGGCCATCATGTCGGAAAACATCACGGCGCGCTATCTGAACGAGGGCACCTTCACCCATCCATCGGCCAATGTGACGCTGTATATCCGGGCGATCTCGCCCACGGGGGAGCTTTTGGATCTGTTCCTCGCCGATGACCGCAAGCCGGATGAGACGACCACTTATACCGCGAAAAAGGCGCTGTTTGCGCGCGGCGATGCGGGGCCGAAGCTGATCATGTTTGACGGCATGGCACAGGTGCTGACCCGTTCAACCCAGCGCCTGTCGGTCACCCGGTTTGTCGATTTCACCTTTGACATCGGGGCTTTGCTGACCGCTTCGGTCCGGCCCGACCGCACGCCGGGCGAGCTTACCACACCGGAGCTTTTGTGGCCGACCCCGGCGATTCTGACCGAAACCGGCGCGACGGCGGCGAACCTGCTGTTTGAGGCGCACAACCGTTTTGCCGAGCCGCTGTTGGCGGTTTCGGTGGCGCTGGTCGGGTTTTCGGCCTTGCTGGTCGGCGGGTTCAGCCGGTTTGGCCTCTGGCGCCAGATTGCGATGGCGGTAGCCTTGCTGGTGGTGTTGCAGGGTTTTGCGACCGTCGCCGGCGATCTGGCGGCCCAAATGCCGCAGGGCTGGCTCTTGGCCTATGTGGCACCTCTGGCCGGAATTGCGATGGCATGGGGGCTGTTGGGCTGGGCCGGACGCCCGCACCGGGTGCAGCCCTTGGGCGCAGGTGCGGTATGATCCTGAACTTCTACATTGCGCGGCGGTTTGTCTGGCTGTTCGTTCAGATATTTTTCGGGTTCTTCGCGCTGATGCTGATGATTGATGTGGTGGACGAGTTGCGCAAGTTTTCCACCCCCGG
>JAYTQA010000301.1:0-3428 GCA_043746955.1 bacterium
TCCTCGCCGCACGTCGCGCGGCCCATGATGCGCGTGTCTCGGCCGAGGCTGCGATGCTGCGCGGCCGGCAGGTGGCGGGCAATCTTTTTGACGATCAGCCACTGGTGGTCGGTGGCTTGGCTTTGGCCATTGGTGCCGCAATCGGCGGTGCGTTGCCCCGCACCCGGATCGAGAATGACCAGATGGGGGCCAGCCGTGATCAGCTATTTGCCGACGCCCAGGCGGTGTTCCGCGATGAGCGGGCCAAAGCCATGGCGGTCATCAAAGCCGCAGGCCACGAGGCCAAGGCGGCGGTGCAGGACGCTGGGTCCGACCTTGTCAGCCTGTTGCCCGACGGCAAGTCGCCCGGCGAAGTGATCGTGGATCGTCTGTCCAGTGCGGCCACCCGCGTGCTGGACGGTGCGAAAGACGAGGCAGGGCGTCAAGGCTTGGGCTCGCGTGAGGCGTGACCGGTCTGGCAACTGACACTCCCGCACCTGACTCTGGCCCCTGATTCCGGCACCTGATCTTGGCGGCGCTTGGCTAACGCAGCCCGCAGCCAAGGCCTTGGCACATCCGCCCCGACCCTATCTGGCCCAAAAGGACGTTTCATGACCAACCCGGTTCCGCAGCCCGCTGCCTTTGACACGCTGATTTCTGCGACCGGTGCCGCCGGTGAAATCCACCAAAACGCAGGCCCCGGAGCCGAACGGCTGACCACGGCGCAGGGGGTGGTGATCAGTGATAATCAGAACTCCCTGCGGATCGGTGCGCCTGGGCCAACCCTGCTGGAAGATTTTGTCCTGCGTGAGAAGATTTTCCACTTTGACCATGAACGCATACCCGAACGCGTCGTCCACGCGCGGGGCTACGGCGCGCATGGCACGTTCACCTGCACCCGTGCGATTCCCGCCGTCACCCGCGCAACACCGTTTGCCGAAACCGGCAAAAAGACCGAAGTCTTCGTGCGCTTTTCGACGGTCGCAGGCAGCAAAGGTTCGCCCGATCTTGCGCGCGACATCCGGGGTTTTGCGGTCAAATTTTACACCGATCAGGGCAACTGGGATCTTGTCGGCAACAACGTCCCGGTGTTCTTCATTCAGGATGCCATCAAATTTCCCGACCTGATCCATGCCGTCAAACCTGAACCTGACCGCGATTTCCCGCAAGCCGCCTCCGCGCATGACAACTTCTGGGACTTTATCTCGCTGACCCCGGAAGCCATGCACACCATCCTGTGGGCGATGTCCGACCGCGCCATTCCACGCTCGTTTGCGACAATGGAAGGTTTTGGTGTCCATACTTTTCGCTTTGTGAATGCCGACGGTGCCAGCACTTTCGTCAAGTTTCACTGGAAGCCGAAGCTGGGCCTGCAATCGCTGGTCTGGGATGAGGCGGTCAAATCCAACGGGGCAGATGCCGACCGCCACCGGCGCGACCTTTGGGATGCGATTGACCGGGGCGATTTCCCGGAATGGAACCTTGGCGTGCAACTGTTCGATCAAGCCTTTGCCGATGGCTTTGCCTTTGATGTCCTGGACCCAACCAAGCTCATCCCGGAGGAGGATTGTCCGGTCGAAATCATTGGCACCTTGCGGCTGGATCGCAGGGTCGACAACTTTTTTGCCGAGACCGAGCAGGTCGCGTTCTGCACGGCCAATCTGATCCCCGGCATCGACTTTACCGATGATCCGCTGCTGCAGGGGCGCAACTTCTCTTACCTTGATACTCAGGTCAAACGGCTGGGCGGACCGAATTTCACCAAAATTCCGGTCAACGCACCCAAAGGATGCCCGGTGAGCCACTACCAGCAGGACGGCCATATGCAGACCGCGTCCCGCGTCGGTCGGGTGAATTATGAACCGAACGGCTGGGCAGAGGGCCCGCGCGCCGATCCGCTGGAAGGCTATGTGAGTTACAAAGTGCCGGTTACCGGGGAAAAGACGCGTCTGCGGCCCGCAAGCTTTGCGGACCACTATTCGCAGGCGCGGCAGTTTTACATCAGCCAGACTGCCGTGGAACAAGGCCACATTGCGGATGCGTTCAGCTTTGAACTGTCCAAATGCGCCGAACCCGGCATTCGGGTGCGGATCGTGGCGCACTTGCGCAACATTGACGCGGGGCTGGCCCATGTTGTGGCCGAACAGCTGGGCATCAGCCCTCTGCCGGACGCCGCACCCACGGCGACGGCCGCGCGGATGGATTTGGCCCCCTCGCCCCGGCTCAGCATTCTGGCCAATCCGCCGAACAGCTTTCAGGGCCGTGTCATGGGCGTCATGGTCAGCGACGGCTTTGACGGAAAGCTTCTCGCCGATCTGCGCAATGCAGTCAGTGCCGCGGGCGGGATCATGAAGGTTGTCGGCCCCAAGGTTGGCGGGGTCTGGTGCAGCAAGCGCAACCTGCATCCGGTCGATGCCCAGATCGGCGGCGCACCCTCGGTCCTGTTTGATGCGATTGCCATGATCCCCGGCACCGACAGTCTGACCTTGAACCCCGACGCCCGCAGTTTTCTGACCGACGCTTTCCGACACTGCAAATTCATCGGTTGGGCCAAAAGTGCGACCGTTCTGATCGCGGAATTGGGTCTGGCCCGACAGGCAAAAGATCAGCACAACACCGACCCTGGCTTTTGTGCCTTAGGTGATGCGAGGTCGGTTGAGGATTTTGTCACCTTGTGCAAGGCTCTGCGCTATTGGAACCGCGAGGCTGAATTCCAACCGTGATCAGACATGCTGACGATGGGTCCGATGCCACGACCGGCGGCGCAAGCCCTGATCCCGTGGCATCCGCAGCCCTGCCAGACCCTTTGGTGCTGCAAGACCTGACATCGATCCGGCGCGCCCTCGGGCTGATCCTGCTGGTGCTGCTGACCATCGGGTTTTACTTTGCCAAAGAGGTGATTCTTCCGCTGCTGATGGGCACGCTTCTGGCGCTGACCCTAAGCCCGATGGTGCGCAACCTCGCACGGTTTGGCCTGGCACCGGTCGTAACCGCCACCGCCCTGATTTTGCTGTTGGGCATGGCGGTCGCCGGGTCAGCCCTGCTGGTCAGCGGGCCAGTGTCGGGCTGGATCGGCGACGCCCCACAGTTGGGGACCGAGTTGAAGATCAAGCTGCAATCGCTCGCCTCCTCGGTTGCGGTGATGAAAAAAGCGTCCGATCAGGTCGAACAGGCCACGACCGGCAGCACCGACCCTGCGGTGCAAAAGGTGGTGGTGCAATCGCCCGGCTTGCTGACCATGGCTGTCAGCAATGTGATGTCGGTCTTTGCCACAACGCTGGTGACGCTGGTCCTGGCACTGTTTCTGCTCGCCTCGGGCGATTTGTTCTATGTCAAGCTGATCGACGCTTTCCCGCGTTTTGGCGACAAAAAGCGCGCTCTGCGGATCGTCTATGGCATCGAGCGCAGCGTATCGCGCTATCTGGCCATGGTGACGATGATCAACGCGG
>JAYTQA010000302.1:0-3421 GCA_043746955.1 bacterium
AGCGTCACCCGCAGCGGCAGCCGCCTGACCCCCACCACCGGATGCACCGTCACACCGAACATCTCCTGCAATCGCACCGAAATCCCCGGCACCTCGCCGTCATACTCAACGGGCACCCGCCGCCCGAGCGGGGTTTCAAAGGCCGAGGGAGCCAGCCGGTCCATCTCTGCCACCTGATCCCACGCCAAAAGCCCGCGCAACCCATCGGTCACATCCAGCGCTTTCAAATCAGCTTCGGTGCGGACTTTGGTCAGATAGGGCAAGAGCCAGCGGCCATCGGCCAACAGTGCGGCCTCGGTCACCTCTGGCCAGCCCGCACCCCGCGCCAAAGCCATCCGCGCCTGCAAGCGCCGGGCAGCGGGCGTCCACGGCAGGCCCAGACCCCGCAAGCCGTCCAACGCCGCCTGTGCCACCGCCTGCAGCGGAGCATCCCAATGGCTTTCGCCCAGCACCAGCGCGCCAAACACCTCCTGCCGACGCGAGATCACCCGCCCGTCGCGCCGCGACCACTCACAGACCTCGCGCCAGACGATCCGGTCGGCGTGGATCGCGCGCAACTCCGGCTCCGATAGCTCCACAGCTTGCCGCACCATCGCCTCACGCGGGTCGCCGTCAAGGTCGGTCGCCACGATCAGCCGGGCACTGGCCAGCGGCGTGCCCGGAGCCATCGCAGCCCCCTTGCCGCCAGAAAGCACCCAGCGCGGCGCATCGCCTTTGCGACGCAGGCCGATGCGGTCGGGATAAGCCAGTGCGGCCATCTGGCCGAGGCTAAGGCCTGGGTTTGCACCCCGATCCGCACCCCGATCCGCACTCCGATCCGCGCCCCGATCAGCGCCGGGCATAGCCCTCGCCAGCCGCTTCGCCTCCGCCTTGATCCGCTCGACCACCGGGCGCGAGACCGGCCAGGGATGGTCGGCCTCAAACCCCGGCAGATCCGCCACGGCCTTGAGCCGCAGGCCCAAATCCGGCGGCGCGCCGCGCAGCGGGTCACGTTCGCCCAGCAAAGCCGCCATTGTTGCTGCCCCCGGCCCCGCGATCATCAGCATATGAGCCAGCCTCGGGTGCAGCGGCAACGCCACCAGCGCCCGGCCATGCGGCGTGATCCGGCCCGCCTCCAATGCGCCCAACCCGTCCAGCAAAGCCCGCGCTTCCGCCAGCGGCCCGGCCGGCGGTGCGGTTAAAAACGCCACCTCGCCGCCCCACAGAGCCAGTTCCAACGCCAGCCCGGCCAAATCCGCCGCCTCAATCTCGGCCGGGGGATGGCTGGCCAACCCACCCTCCTCGCCCTTGGTCCAAAGCCGGTAACAGACACCGTCGGCCACCCGCCCGGCCCGGCCCCGGCGCTGCTCGGCTTCCGCCTTGGTCACCGGTTCGGTCACCAGCCGCGACATGGCCGAGGCCGCATCAAACCGCGCCCGCCGGGCCCGCCCGCCATCGACCACGATCCGAATGTCCGGCAAGGTCAGCGAGGTTTCGGCAATCGAGGTCGCCAGAACCACCCGCCGCCCGGCCACCGGCCCCAAGGCGGCGCGTTGTGCGGCAAACTCCATCGCGCCGAACAGCGGCACGACCGTGCAGCCGGGCAGATGGCCCAAAGCGGCCGCCACCCGCCGGATTTCAGGCTCGCCCGGCAAAAACGCGAGCAAACCCCCCTCCGGCACCGCCTCCAGTGCTGCCCTGATCTGAGCGGCCATCGCCACCTCAAACCGGCTGGTGGCAGCCAGACTGCGCCCGAGCCAGCGTGTCTCGACCGCAAACGCCCGTCCGGTCGAGGTGACAACCGGCGCATCGCCGATAAATGCCGCCACCGGAGCCGCATCCAACGTCGCCGACATTACCACCAAAACCAAATCATCGCGCAGCGCGGCCCTGATCTCCAGACACAAAGCCAGCCCCAGATCCGCCGCCAGACTGCGCTCGTGGAATTCGTCGAAAATCACCGCACCGACCCCCGCAAGCTCCGGGTCAGACTGGATCATCCGGGTCAGAATGCCTTCCGTGACCACCTCAATCCGGGTGCCAGCACCCACCTTGGCCTCGCCCCTGATCCGGTAACCCACTGTCACACCTACACTTTGCCCCAATGTCTCGGCCATCCGTTCGGCGGCAGCCCGTGCCGCCAGCCTGCGCGGCTCCAGCATCAGGATCCGGCCCGAGATCAGCCCTGATGCCCACAAGTCCAGCGGCACCCGCGTGGTTTTGCCCGCGCCGGGCGGCGCTTGCACCACCACCATGCCGCACGCCGCCACCGCCGCGCGCACCTGCGGCAAAACCTCATCAATCGGCAGCGGGGCAGGGGGCTGGTCCATCCCCCCTTATTGCGGCCTGCCCGCGCCTGCTCAACCCCTTGGCTTGGCCTTTGCCAAAATACGCCCGCGCCCACGCCTGCACGCGCCCCACTGGCCAATCCGGCGACCTTCGGGCAAGGTCGGCGCAGGAGGCGAGCATGGATGTGCAGGAATTGGCCACGGCTGTAGCGCAGGGCGACCGGCGGGCACTGGCGCGGGCGATCACGCTGGTCGAAAGTGCCAAACCGGATCACCGGGCAGCCGCGCAGGCTTTGATGGCGGCGCTGCCAGCCCGTCCCGAGGCGCTGCGCCTTGGTCTGACCGGCACCCCGGGGGTTGGCAAATCCAGTTTCATCGAAAGCTTTGGCCTGATGCTGACCGGGCAGGGCCACAAGGTCGCGGTCCTCGCCGTCGACCCGTCGTCGGTCCGCACTGGCGGCTCGATCCTGGGCGACAAGACCCGGATGGAGCGGTTGTCGCGCGACCCTTTGGCCTATATCCGGCCCAGCCCGGCGCGTAGCGAACTGGGCGGCGTGGCGCGCCGCACCCGTGAGGCGGTCACTCTGTGCGAGGCTGCGGGGTTCGACATCATCCTGATCGAAACCGTCGGCGTCGGCCAATCCGAAACCATGGTCGGCCAGTTGTGCGACATCTTCCTCCTGCTCCTTGCCCCCGCAGGCGGCGACGAACTGCAAGGCGTCAAGCGCGGCATCATGGAGCTGGCGGATATTCTGCTGGTCAACAAAGCCGACGGCGCCTTGTTGCCGGAAGCCACCCGCACGCTGGCCGACTTTACCGGCGCGCTGCGCCTTCTGCGCCACCGCCCGCAAGACCCCGAAGGTTATCCCGCAGCGCTGACCGTCTCGGCCCTGCAACCCCATGGCCTGCCAGAGGTTTGGCACGCCGTTCAACATCTGGCAGCCTTTCGCCGCGCCCATGGCCACTGGTCGCAGACCCGCGCCGCCCAAGCCCGCGCTTGGTTTCACGAGGAGGTTCGCCAAGGTCTGCTCTCGGCCCTGTCGCGCCAACCGGCCAAGGGTTTGCTGCAAACTTTGGGCCAACAGGTGGCCGCAGGACTGCAGACGCCAGAGGCCGCCGCCGCCGACCTGCTCGTTCAGCTCGGCCGTTAGACC
>JAYTQA010000303.1:0-9034 GCA_043746955.1 bacterium
GAGGAGGGGCACCGAGTTCACCTCGAACGCGATCCTGGCCTTCGCCGACACCGCAAAGTCGATTGGCACGACATCGCGCCGGGCAAGCCCATGCAGAACGCCTTGATCGAAAGCTTCAACCGGCGGCTGCGCGACGAGTTGCTGAATGAAACCCGGTTTCCGTCGCTGGTCCACGCCCGAGCCACGGCCGGGCCACGCAGGCCGACTGGCGCTATGACTACAACATTGACCGCCCTCATTCGGGCATTGGCTGGCAGACCCCAAACGAATACGCCGCCAGCGGTTGTGCCAGTACGCGGCCCAAGGAATGCGACAGCGGAACCTGCTCCTGCACCGCGACCAGCACCACAAGCCGCATGGCTGCCGCCCGTGCCGCATCAACCGACATCAGACCGGGCTAGATCCCTGGCATCGCAACCGCTGGAGGCACTCTCGTGCCGTATCAGCACAGTCATTTCCTTGTCTTTCCTCTGTAACAGGTGCGGCCCTCAATGAATCCGGAAGTCCAGACCTTTGACATCCGCTGCAGCCATCAGTGCTTCGGCGAAATCGTGGGCAGCGCGGGTCCATGCGGCTTTTTCCGCCGCCTCTGCCAGACGCGGGCGGACGGCGGAATAGGGCAGAACCTGACCCTTGGCGCAGGCATCCAGCCGGATCACATGCCAGCCAAACCGGCTGCGGACCGGGGCGGCGCTGATCTGGCCGGGGTCAAGCTCGCGCAGGGTGGCTTCGAACTCTGGCACGCAATCGCCTGGCACCAACTGGCCCAGCTTTCCGCCATTGGACCTGGAGGAACACTCGCTGACTTCTTTCGCCAGCCGCCCAAAGGCCTTGGCGTCCGCCGTCACGATGACTTGGATCGCCGTGGCGCGCAGATGGGCTGCGTGGACAGCGTCAGGGTCCGTTGGATTGGCGGCAAACAGGATATGCGACGCCTCCCACAGGGCGGGGGAGCGGTAACGTTCGGGGTCTTTCTGCCAGACTGCGACCAGTTCCGCCTCGACCGGCGGGATCACGTGAAGCGCTTCGTCCAACAGGGCGCGGATTTGGGCTTCGTCCTGGGTTTCGGTCAGGCCCGGGCCCACGGCGGCTGGAACGGCCTGAATGCCACGCCGCGTTGCCTCCTCCAGAAGCAGCTTGCGCAGGGTCAGCGCGCGCGCCGCCTTGCGCCAGGCGAGGCCGGGCTTGCCTTTGGGGGCCACATGGTTCTGCGCCTCGGCTGCGATGGCGGCAGAGGGGATCGTCTCACCGTTCACGGTGATTTCGGGGAACAGGGGGGCGTTCATCGGCCTTACTCCGCAGGTTTGATGGCAGGTTTTATGGTGGACCGGGGCCGCACCTTGGCCCGACGCGAGCGGACGATTTGCCAGCCGGGCCGCAGCACGACATAGCGCACCGGGGCCGACAGCATGTGAACCAGACGACTGAACGGGAACAGGATAAAGATCGTCAGGCCCAGAAAGATGTGCATCTGGAACAGCAAAGGCGCGCCTTCGGTATAGCTGGCCGCGTGGCCGTCAAAGGTAAAGATCGCCTGCGCCCATTGCATGAACTTCACCATCTCAGCGCCATCAAGGTTTTGCAGCGAGATTGTGATGGTCAGCATGCCCAGCGTCAGTTGCAACAGCAGCAGGCACAGGATCACGATATCCATGATGCTGGAGGTAGCCCAGATGCGCGGATCGGCCAGACGGCGGTGGAGCAGGATCACCCCGCCAGACAGTGCCGCAACCCCAGCCGCCCCGCCAACCACGACGGCCAATATCTGCTTGGCCTCATGGCTGATGCCCAGCAGTTCAATCAGCCACAACGGCGTCAACAGGCCGAAGAGGTGGCCAAACAGGATCGTCAGCACCCCGATATGAAACAGCACCGACCCAAGGATCAACTGCTTGCGCCGCAACATTTGCGAGGACGATGATTTCCAGGTGAACGGCACGGTTTCATACCGCGCGATGGAGCCGAAAATCAGGATGGTCAGCGCGATATAGGGGTAAATTCCGAAAATGAACTGATGCATCGTCGTCTCCGTCATTCTGCCGCAACGGGGGCTTGGGTTACGGGAATATCCATGTCGGCCAAAAGGTCGCGCACTCGCGGGCAGCCAGCATTGGGGTCGGGGCCAAATGTTACCTCGGATTCGGTCCAGATCGCATCAAGGGCCTTAAGGTCGGTCGGGTCATCCTCGGTCAGTTGCAGCATCGCGGCGACGGCTTCGGCATCGGCTTCAGCGCCCGACATCTGGCGCAGGGCGGCAAAGATCGCGGCATAGGGGCTTTCGCGCTTTTCCAGCCGTTTGGACAGCGTGGCGAAGATATGGGCGGCATCGGCCAGCATCTCACGCGCTTCGGGGGCGGGACGGGTTGCCAGAAACTCCAGAAGGACCGGCAAATGGTCGGGCAGATCTGTGCTGATTGGGTCAAATCCGCCGTCGCGGTAGGTTTCGACCAAGGACACCATCGCCTCGCCCCGGTCGCGGCTTTCACCATGGACATGTTCAAACAGGTTCAACGACAGGGTGCGAGAGCGGTCAAACAGCATGACATAGTCTTCCTGCAGATCGTACAGATCACGACCGCAAAGCGCCTCGACCAGCGGACGCAGATCGCGGCGGGCGGCGACGGTCAGCCGGCTTTCGGCGGCAAGAACCCCGCCGATTTCCGGCATTGCCGTTTGCAGTTCCGATGTGGGGTAGGACAGGAGCAGCGACAGGGCCTTGAGGGTGCGGTCCATCAGAACGCCTCCGACGGCAAGGTCAGAGTTTTCTTCTTCTTGCCGCCAAAGAGGGTGCCTTTGTCGATGGAGCCTGTAGAGCAGCCGTTACCATCGGTGAACCCGCAACCAGAGCGGATGTCATACGCCTCTTCGACCTGTTCGCGGTGGGTGGTGGGGATCACGAAACGGTCCTCGTAATCCGCGATGGCCATGATTTTATACATGTCCTCGATCATTGCGGGCGTCAGGCCGACGCGTTTGGCAATCGCCTCGTTGATCACCCCGTCCACGGTTTTGGACCGCATGTAGGACCGCATCGCAGCCATCCGCTCCAGCGCTGTCACCACCGGTTCCTCGGCCCCTGCGGTCAGCATGTTGGCCAGGTATTGCACCGGAATCCGCAATGCGCGCACGTCGGGCAGATCGCCGTTCATGCCCAGATCACCGACTTGGGCGGCATTTTGGATGGGCGACAGCGGCGGGATGTACCAGACCATCGGCAAGGTGCGGTATTCGGGGTGCAGCGGGAGGGCGACCTTCCAATCCATCGCCATTTTCCAGATCGGGCTGGCTTGAGCGGCCTTGACCCAGTCCGCCGGGACGCCATCGGCTATGGCCTGCGCCTGCACGGCCGGATTGTTCGGGTCCATGAACACATCCAGATGCGCCTGATAAAGGTCGGTCACCTCTGGCACGTTCGCGGCTTCGGCGATCATGTCGGCGTCATACAACATCACGCCGATGTAGCGGATGCGCCCGACGCAGGTTTCCGAACAAACGGTCGGATTGCCGGATTCGATGCGCGGATAGCACATGGTGCACTTTTCCGACTTGCCGGATTCCCAGTTGTAATAGACCTTTTTGTAGGGACAGGCCGAAACGCACATCCGCCAGCCCCGGCATTTTTCCTGATCAATCAGGACGATGCCATCCTCTTCGCGCTTGTAGATCGCCCCCGAGGGGCAGGCCGCCACACAAGCCGGGTTGAGGCAATGCTCGCACAGGCGCGGCAAGTACATCATGAAGGTATTTTCGTACTGGCCGTAGATTTCCTTCTGGATGTTTTCAAAGTTGTAATCCTTGGAGCGTTTGGCGAATTCGCCGCCAAGGATTTCCTCCCAGTTCGGGCCCTTGACGATCTTTTCCATCCGCTCGCCGGTGATCTTGGACCGAGGCCGCGCCGTGGGGAAAGCCGACATTTCTGGGGCGGATTTCAGGTGGTCATAGTCGAAGTCGAAGGGTTCGTAGTAGTCGTCAATCTCTGGCAGATCGGGGTTGCCGAAGATATTTGCCAGGATGCGCCATTTGCTGCCCTGTTTGGGCTGCAAAGTGCCTTTGGTGGTGCGCGTCCAGCCGCCATTCCAGCGTTTCTGGTTTTCCCAATCGGTCGGATAGCCAGTGCCAGGTTTGGTCTCGACATTGTTGAACCATGCATATTCAACGCCGTCGCGTGAGGTCCAGACGTTCTTGCAGGTGACCGAGCAGGTGTGGCACCCGATGCATTTATCAAGGTTCAGCACCATGCCGATTTGTGCGCGGATTCTCATTCTGCGGCCTCCTGAATCGAGGTGTCTGTGACGGGGGTATCCAGCCAATCAACTTTGCGCATCTTGCGCACGATCACGAATTCATCGCGGTTGGACCCGACGGTGCCGTAATAGTTGAAGCCATAGCTCAGCTGCGCATAGCCGCCGATCATATGGGTGGGCTTCAGCACGGTGCGAGTCACCGAGTTGTGGATGCCGCCCCGGTTGCCGGTTTTCTCGGAGCCGGGCGTGTTCACGATCTTTTCCTGTGCGTGATACATGAACAGGGTGCCCTGCTTGATGCGCTGGCTGACCACCACACGGGCGGTGAGCGCGCCGTTGGTGTTGTAAGCCTCGACCCAGTCGTTATCGACAAGGCCCGCCGTTTGCGCATCAACTTCGGACATCCAGACCACTGGGCCACCGCGATTGAGCGTCAGCATCAGCAGGTTGTCGGAATAGGTCGAATGGATGCCCCATTTCTGGTGCGGCGTGATGAAGTTCAAGACGACATGTGGTTGACCCACATCGGTGTTTACCGCCTTGGTGATGGTTTTGAGGTCAACCGGCGGGCGGTAGCTGACAAAGCCCTCACCAAAGGCGCGCATCCACAGGTGATCCTGATAGAGCTGCTGGCGGCCACTGAGGGTGCGCCACGGGATCAACTCATGCACGTTGGTGTAGCCGGCGTTGTAGCAGACCTCGTCCGATTCAATCCCCGACCAAGTCGGCGACGAGATGATCTTGCGTGGTTGCGCCGCGATGTCGCGGAAACGGATCTTGGTGTGATGCGCCCCTTCGGCCAGATGGGCGTGGTGGCGACCGGTGGGCTTTTCCAGCTCGTGCCACGCCTTCACGGCCACTTCGCCGTTGGTTTCGGGGGCGAGCATCAGGATCATCTCTGCGGCGTCAATTGCGGTGTTTAAGCGGGGCATGCCCTTGCTGACACCCTCTTCCAGCACGACGCCGTTGAGGTCGCGCAGCAGTTGTACCTCTGTCGTGGTGTCCCAGTTGATGCCCTTGCCGCCATTGCCCAGTTTGTCCAGCAAAGGTCCGACCGAGGCGAACTTCCTGTAAAGGTTGGGATAATCCCGCTCCACCGCGATGTAGCTGGGCGCGGTCTTGGCGGGGATCAGGTCACATTCGCCCTTCTTCCAGTCCTTGACATGCGGCTGGGCGAGTTCCCCCGCCGTGTCGTGCAACAGGGGTAGTTGCACGATATCGGTTTCCACTCCCAAGACTTCGGGCGCCACTTCCGAGAATTTTTTGGCGATGGATTTGAAAATCTCCCAATCCGATTTGCTCTCATAGGCCGGGTCGACCGCCGCCTGCAGCGGATGGATGAAGGGGTGCATGTCGGATGTGTTGAGGTCGTCCTTTTCGTACCAACTGGCGGTGGGCAGCACGATGTCGGAATAGACGCAGGTGGTGGACATGCGGAAGTCGATGGTCACCAAGAGGTCAAGTTTGCCCTTTGGCGCTTCTTCACGCCAGACAGCTTCGACCGGCTTGACGCCGCCTTCCTCAACAAGGTCATGGCCCAGAACGCCGTGCTGGGTGCCCAACAGGTGCTTAAGGAAATACTCATGGCCCTTACCCGAAGAACCGAGCAGGTTTGACCGCCAGACAAACAGGTTGCGCGGCCAGTTTTCCGGCGCATCGGGGTCTTCGCAGGACATCTGCAAAGCGCCGGATTTCAGGCTTTCGGCCACATAGGCGGGAATGTCCTTTCCCGCCGCTTTGGCAGCTTTGGCGACCAGCAGAGGGTTGGTTTTCAACTGAGGCGCTGAAGGAAGCCAGCCCATCCGCTCGGCCCGGATGTTATAGTCGATCATGCTGACGTTCCAGTCACCCTTTGGGGCAGTGGGCGATAGAATCTCAGTCGGGCGCAGAGTTTCATAGCGCCACTGGTCGGTATGGGCATACCAGGCGGAGGTCGCGTTCATCTGACGCGGCGGGCGGCTCCAGTCCAGCGCGAAGGCCAGGGGGGTCCAGCCGGTCTGCGGACGCAGCTTTTCCTGGCCGACGTAATGCGACCAGCCGCCACCCTCTTGACCGATGCAGCCGCACATCACCAGCATGTTGATGATGCCGCGGTAGGCCATGTCCATGTGATACCAGTGGTTCAGACCGGCTCCCAAGATCACCATCGACTTGCCACGGGTCTTTTCGGCATTGTCGCCAAAGGCGCGGGCGACGGCGATGATCTGGTCCGCCTTCACACCGGTTATCTTTTCCGCCCAAGCCGGTGTATAGGGCTGATCCTCCTCAAAAGTTTTGGCCACCGCCGCACCGCCCAACCCGCGATCAAGGCTGTAGTTGGCGCACAAGAGGTCGAAGACAGTGGCCACCAGAGCGGTCTCGCCATTGGCCAGTGTGACGCGCTTGGCGGGGGCGTTGCGGGTCAGCACCTCCGGGTGATCGCATTTCACGAAATGCGGCGAGGCTTGGCCGCCGAAATAGGGAAAATCGACGCCAACCACGGCGTCATGATCGCCCTCAAGGATCAGGCTCAGGCGCAGGTTGGCCTCGGCCCCCTTGGCGCGCTGCTCCAGATTCCACTTGCCCGTCTCGCCCCAGCGAAACCCGATGGACCCGTTGGGCACCACGACGGTGCCTGTGGCTTCGTCAAACGCCACGGTTTTCCAGCCGGGATTGTTCGCCTCGCCCAAGGCACCGTCGAAATCATCGGCGCGCAATTGACGACCGGGGACAAGGCGGCCGTCCTGTTCGTCCAGCCGAACCAGCAGTGGCATGTCGGTGTATTTGCGGGCGTAGTCCTCGAAATACTCGGCCTGCCGGTTCAGGTGATATTCGCGCAGGATCACATGGCCCATCGCCATCGCAAGGGCGGCATCGGTGCCCGCCTGCGGGGCCAGCCAGATATCCCCGAACTTGGCCGCCTCAGAATAATCCGGGCAGATCACGGCAGAGCGCGCGCCGCGATAGCGCGCCTCGGTGTAGAAATGCGCGTCGGGCGTGCGGGTCTGCGGCACGTTCGATCCCCAGAGCAGCAGGAAGCCCGCGTTATACCAATCGGCCGATTCCGGCACGTCAGTCTGTTCACCCCAAGTCTGCGGCGAGGCAGGCGGCAGGTCGCAATACCAGTCGTAAAACGACATGCAGGTGCCACCCAGCAATGACAGATAGCGGGTGCCCGCCGCATAGCTGACCATCGACATCGCCGGGATCGGCGAAAAGCCAAACACCCGGTCGGGGCCGTAGGTTTTGGTGGTATAGGCGTTGGCGGCGGCAATGATCTCGGTCGCCTCATCCCATGTGGCGCGCACGAAGCCGCCCTTGCCGCGGGTCTGGACATAGGACGTGCGGGCCTTGGGATCGGCTTGCAGTGCGGCCCAGGCCGCGACCGGCGTCATGGTGGCGCGCAGTTTGCGCCATTCGCGCATCAGGCGACCCCGGATCAGCGGGTTCTTCACCCGGTTGGCAGAGTAGAGATACCAGCTGTAGGACGCCCCCCGCGCACAGCCACGCGGTTCGTGGTTGGGCATGCCAGCGCGGGTGCGCGGGTAGTCGGTCTGCTGCGTCTCCCAGGTCACGATGCCGGATTTGACGTAGATCTTCCAGCTGCACGACCCGGTGCAGTTCACCCCGTGGGTCGAGCGCACAATTTTGTCGTGGCGCCAGCGGTTGCGGTAAACATCCTCCCAATCCCGGTTCTCGCGGGTGACCTGGCCGTGGCCGTCAGAGAATTGTTCAAGCTCTTTGGATTGGAAAAAGTTCAGACGATCAAGAAGATGGCTCATGGCTTTTCCCTTCGGCTTAGACGGATTGCGCCGAGGCGCGTGCGCCCCGGTCATGTTCGATGTCGTGAAGAAGGCCGCCGCGCCGGGTGTAATAGGCCCAGGTCAGCACAAGGCAGAGGACGTAAAAGCCAAGAAAGGCCCACAATGCCGCCACCGGACTGCCCGTCATGGCGATAGAACTGCCATAGGCTTTGGGGATGAAGAAGGCGCCAAAGGCCGCGATGGCAGAGGTGAAGGCGATGATCGCGGCGCTTTCGCGGCCGGCTTGGCGCTGTTGGTCTTCCCGGCCAAGTTTGGGCACCAGGCGCGGAATTTCACCCGCCATGATGATCGGGATCATCTGGAAGGTTGAGGCGTTGCCGACCCCGGTCAGGAAGAACAGCACGATGAAGCAGCCGAAAAAGCCCCAGAAACTGCCCGCATCGCCGCCAGATGGCAGGAAGCTGATCACGCCGAACACCGCCACGATCATCAGGGCAAAAGTCCAGAAGGTGACCCGCCCACCGCCAAAGCGGTCCGCGACCCAGCCCGTCCCGGCCCGGCTGAGCGCGCCGACCAAGGGCCCAAGGAACACGTATTGCAGCGCGTTGACCTCTGGGAACATCAGCTTGGCCAACAACGGAAAGCCTGCGGAATAGCCGATGAAGCTGCCGAAGGTGCCGGTGTAAAGGATGCACATCAGCCAGTTGTGCTTGCGGCTGAAAATCACCGCCTGTTCGCCAAAACTCGCCTTGGCATCGACGATGTCGTCCATGCCCAGCCAGGCCGCAACGGTGGCTGCAATGATGAACGGCACCCAGACAAAGCCCGCGTTCTGCATCCACAATTGTCTGCCCGCGCTCATCGCTTGAGGTTGACCGCCAAGGGCGCCGAACACGCCTGTCGTGATGACGATCGGCACCAGAAACTGCATGACCGACACGCCGAGATTGCCCAAGCCCGCATTCAGCGCCAGCGCGTTGCCCTTTTCCGCCTTGGGGAAAAAGTACGAGATATTGGCCATCGACGAGGCAAAGTTGCCGCCGCCAA
>JAYTQA010000304.1:0-3402 GCA_043746955.1 bacterium
GCGGTCAAAATCCCGCGCGGGCGGTGGTATTTGAAGCTGCGCCCGACCAGACGCACATCATTGGCCATCAGCGCAGAGGCCAAAGTATCGCCCTTGAAACCGGAATAGCGAATGCCGTCGAAGGTGAAGGTGACGGGTTCGGTGCGGTCGATCAGACCATAGCCTGCGATCCTCATTTGGCACCTTTGCGGCTTATGGTCCGCTCAGCGATCCGTTCGGTGGCCAGGATTTCATGGGTCACCGTGTTGCGGGTGACCACCAGCCACGAGCCGCAGCCGGTCTCGTGATACCACAGGTCGCGGGTCAGCCCGGCGGGGTTGACGCGCAGGTGCAGCATGGCATCCCACGCTTCGACGGGCGCATCCGGTGCGGGGCGGTTCAGGTAATCGTCCGAGCCGGAATAGTAGAATTCACGGCGGTCGCGGGGGCCACAGAGCGGGCAGGTCAGGCGCATGTCATGCCTCGGAGCAACCTGAAAGGGGCGCTGCCCCTCGGCTTCGCGTTCGTCGGGAAAACAGTCCCCCAGAATGTTTTCGGATCCTCCTCACCCCGGGATATTGGGGCCAAAGTGAATGGCGTTTTCATTCTGGCATAAATATCCCCGCCGGAGGCAGCGACGGTCGGGACAATGCGGTGCAACGTCATGGCCATCCCCTAGTGCAGATTATGCTGTGAGCCGGTGCCTTCTTCGTCGATGACGTGCCCGGTGCGGAAGCGGTCAAGGCGGAAGCGGCGGGCGACCTCGTGGGATTGGCCGGTGGCCATCAGATGCGCCATGCACCAGCCAGAGGCGGGCACGGCTTTGAAGCCGCCATAGTTCCAGCCGGCGTTGGCGTAAAGGCCGTCGATAGGGGTCTTGTCGATGATCGGCGATCCGTCGGGGGTCATGTCCATGATGCCACCCCATGACCGCAAAACCCGGGCGCGTGCGAGCATCGGCATCAGGGTCATCCCGGCCTCCATCACATGTTCGACCATCGGCAGGTTGCCGCGCGCGGCGTAGCTGGCATACATGTCGATGTCACCGCCAAAGATGAGGCCACCCTTGTCGCTTTGGCTGATGTAGAAATGGCCCATGCCGTAGCTGATCACGTTGTCGATCACCGGTTTCAAACCTTCGGTCACGAAAGCCTGCAGCACATGGCTTTCGATCGGCAGCCGCAGCCCAGCCATTGCCGCCAACTGAGACGAGCGACCGGCGACCACCATGCCGACCTTTTTCGCCTTGATCGGCCCGCGCGAGGTTTGCACGCCGGTCACCTGACCATTGGCAATGTCGATGCCGGTGACCTCGCAATTCTGGATCAGGTCGACCCCGAACTGATCGGCCGCGCGCGCATAGCCCCAGGCCACCGCGTCATGGCGTGCGGTGCCAGCGCGGCGCTGGATCAGGCCGCCATAGATCGGAAAGCGGGTCTGGTCGTAATCGAGGTAGGGCAGCAGCTCTTTCAATTGCGGCACCGACAGAATCTCGGCGTCATCGCCTTGATTGACGATGGCATTGCCGCGCCGGACGGCGGCATCGCGCTGGCCATCGGAATGGAACAGGACGATATGGCCGCGCTGGCTGTGCATGACGTTGTAGTTCAGCTCGCCTTCGAGCTTTTCCCACAGCTTCAGCGAATGGCTGTAGAATTCGGAATTGCCGTGCAGGAAGTAGTTGGCCCGCACGATGGTGGTGTTGCGACCGATGTTGCCGCTGCCAAGGTAGCCCTTTTCCAGCACGGCGACGTTGGTCAGCCCGTGGTTTTTGGCCAGGTAATAGGCGGTGGCCAAGCCATGCCCGCCGCCGCCGATGATGATGGCGTCATATTCGGGCTTGGGGGACGCATCGCGCCAGGCCGGGCCCCAGCCCTTGTTGCCAAACAGCCCCTCGGTGATCACCTTCCAGCCCGAATAGCGCATCGCGCACCCCTTACCGCCCGCGAGAAGTGTTGCGGGTTTTGCGAGGTTATTCAACAGGTACGGCCCAACAACTGGCGTGCCCGCGACAAAAAATGTCGTGAGCGGGCGAAGTCGAGGCAGTTTGGGCCGTGGGCCGCAGTTTGGACGCAGGTCAAAGGCCCTTGGACACGTAGGTTTGTGCGACCCGGCTGATCGCTACGATATAGGCCGCAACCCGCAGATCCTCGACGCCTTCGCGGCCATGCCAGACCTCGCGCATCGCCTGATAGGCCGCGCGCATCGTGTCATCCAGACCGGAGCGGACCAGCTCCAGCTCGCCGGCCCCGCGCAGGTATTTGTCCTTGAAATCCGGCGACAGCGTCCAGCCGAGGCTTTTTTCGGAAGACAGCCGCTCCAGTTCGCCCAACAGAAGTTCGTGACGGCCTTCTTCCTGACGGCGCTGCATCCGGCCAAAGCGGATGTGCGACAGGTTCTTGACCCATTCGAAATAGCTGACCGTCACACCGCCCGCGTTGGCGAACAGGTCAGGGATGATCACGACACCTTTCTGGCGCAGAATCTCATCCGCGCCAAAGGTGATCGGGCCGTTGGCCGCCTCCAAGATCAACGGCGCTTTGATTTTGGCCGCGTTGCCCCGGTGGATCACGCCTTCATGGGCCGCAGGGATCAGGATGTCGCAGGCCAGTTCAAGGGCGTCGGAAGAATTTGCCAGAAAGCTGCTGCCGGGAAAGCCCTTGACCGCACCTTTGTTGGCCAGCATCCATTGGCGGAGCGCCTCGATATCCAGACCCGCTTCGTTGACCACGGCACCGTCGCGTTCAGCCACCGCGATGACTTTGCAGCCATCAGCTTCGGACAGAAACTTGGCTGCGTGATAGCCCACGTTGCCCAGACCCTGCACCACGACCTTCTTGCCATCCAGAGTGCCCGACAGACGCGAGCGCGCGGCATCTTCGGTGTGGCGGAAAAACTCGCGGAGCGCGAATTGCACGCCGCGCCCGGTCGCCTCGGTCCGGCCCTGGATGCCGCCGGCGTGGGGCGGTTTGCCGGTCACACAGGCCTTGCCATTGATATCGGTGGTGTTCATCCGCTGATACTGGTCGGCGATCCAGGCCATCTCACGCTCCCCGGTGCCCATATCGGGGGCCGGCACGTTTTGGGCGGGGTGGATCAGGTCGCGCTTGATCAGTTCATAGGCGAAGCGGCGGGTAATTGCCTCCAGCTCATGTTCGTCCCATTCGCGGGGGTCGATGCACAGACCGCCCTTGGAGCCGCCAAACGGGGTTTCCACCAGTGCGCATTTGTAGGTCATCAGGGCGGCCAAAGCCTCCACCTCGTCCTGATTGACCGACATCGCATAGCGGATGCCGCCTTTCACCGGTTCCATATGCTCGGAATGCACCGAACGGTAGCCGGTGAAGGTCTTGATCTGGCCCCTAAGCCGCACGCCAAAGCGGACGGTGTAGGTCGAGTTGCAGACGCGGATCTTCTCCTCCA
>JAYTQA010000305.1:0-3400 GCA_043746955.1 bacterium
GGTGCTGGCCGCCGCATTCCGCCCGCGCATCACCTCGCCAAACGCCTCTTCCGCGCTGTCGTTCCAATGCCAGGTGTCGTCAAACGCCTCGATCTGCGCCGCACTTTCAGACCCGCTCGGCCCCTTGAACAGCACGTTGTAGCTGGCGTTGGAATTGAACGGCGGGTCGAGGTAGATCAGGTCCACCATTTTATCGCAGATGCTGTCCCGCAGCACCCGCAAATTATCGCCGTAGTAAAGATGGTTCATCCGACCCCCGTAGGGTGCGTGATCTTACGCACCGCCCCTCCACCCTACAATCCCAATTCTAAACCGCAAGTTAACCTTGCCCGAAAAGCCGGGCGGGCAGGCGAAACCCGCCCTAACAAAAAATTAACAAAAAAACCAAAACCGTTTCAAAACAACGCCTTACCAAAGCGTCCACATATGGACACCCCTTCCAGCCCCGATTTCACCGCTTCAATCGGCCACCACAGCCTGCCTCTGGCTTCCCAAACCGGCGATCCCCAACTCCACCACATCCCCGGCTTTCAGGAACTGTGGCGGCTTCATGCCCATCCCAACCCCGGGCGGCGTCCCGGTGGAAATCACATCGCCCGGATGCAGGGTCATGAACTGGCTGAGGTATGCCACCACGAAGGCCACGCCATAGACCATGGTCCGGGTCGAGCCATCCTGCCGCGAAACCCCGTTCACTTTCAGCCACATCGACAGCGCCTGCGGGTCGGCGACCTCGTCGCGGGTCACCAACCAGGGACCAAGTTGGCCGAAGTTGTCGCAGCTTTTGCCCTTGGTCCACTGGCCGGCCCGCTCGGCCTGAAACGACCGTTCCGAGACGTCGTTGGCCACGGCATAGCCCGCCACATAAGTCAGGGCATCAGCCGCGGTCAGATACTTGGCCTTTTTGCCGATGATGACCGCCAGTTCGACCTCCCAGTCGGTCTTGACCGAGGTGCGGGGGATGATGATCGGGTCATTGGGGCCACAGATGGCGGAGGTGGCCTTCATGAAGATCACCGGCTCGGGCGGCACCGCCAGACCGGATTCAGCGGCATGGTCGGCGTAGTTCAGGCCGATGCAAATGAACTTGCCGGTGCCGGCGACACAAGGGCCCAGCCGGGTGTTCGCATTCACGATCGGCAGGGTTGCCGCGTCCATCCCGCGCAGCATGGCCAGGCCAGTGTCAGAGATCACCGCGCCGCCGATGTCGGGCACCAGCCCGGTCAGGTCGCGGATCGTGCCGTCGGTGTGCATCAGGCCGGGTTTTTCGGCCCCTACGGTGCCATGGCGCAGAAGTTTCATGTCGTTCCCCTTAGATATTGGCCCAACCGCCGTCGATCACATGCGCAACCCCGGTGGTATAGCTGGATTCGTCGCTGGCAAGGTAGATCACCAGATTGGCAATTTCTTCCGGCTTACCGATGCGGCCAATCGGCTGGCGGGCGATAAACGCCTGCTTGGCCGCCGCATAATCGCCGGTGTCACGCAGGCGCTGGTCCAGGCTGGGGCTTTGCACGGTGCCGGGGCAGATCGCATTGGCGCGAATGCCCTTGCCGATAAAATCGGCGGCGATGCTCTTGGTCAGGCCGATCACCCCGGCCTTGGTGGCACCGTAGACAAAGCGGTTCGGCGCAGCGATCACCGCGCCTGCCACCGAGGCCATGTTGATGATCGACCCGCCGCCACCGGCAATCATCCCCGGCAGGAAGTTTTTGCACATGCGGAACATCGCGGTCAGGTTGAGGTCGATCGAGAATGCCCACTGGTCCTCGTCACAGTCCAGTATCGTCCCCGCCGCGACAAACCCCGCGCAATTGAACAAAACGTCCAGCCCGCCAATCTCAACCGCCGCAGCCTCCACCGCCGCCTTGTCGCGCACGTTCAGGATGCGGGTGGTGATCCCCTCAGCGGCCAGACTTTCCAGTGCCACCGGATTGATGTCGGCGGCAATCACCTCTGCCCCTTCGCGCTGCATCGCCAAGACGGTGGCCCGGCCAATCCCCTGCCCAGCCGCCGTCACCAGTGCCTTTTTGCCCTGTAGTCTGCCCATCCCTACGCCCCATGCCCCGGTGCTTGGCCCGAATTCGCGCGGTAGGGACGGCTGACATCGGTCAGCACGGCCTCCAGCGCTTCCACCTGCAAGGCCACCGCACCATCGCCCGCCAGAACCAGTTCGACCACGCCCGCGCCCTCGGCACCCGGCACAAAGCTGACCGACAGCAGCGACAGAATCGTTTCCTTATCGGCCCGGTCGATACCCTGCGACCTGACGCCCAGCACGTTGTCGAACACCAAAAGACTGCGCACCCGTTCAAACGGACGACCCTGACGCTCTGCCGCTGCCTGATCCTCCCAACGGAAGCGGTTGAGCAGCAGGGCAAACCGGTGTTGGCGTTTGGCATAGGTCATCTCCGTGATCGGAAACACCGCGTCCTGCACGAGGGCCGCCAGAACCTGCAAATCGCCGTCACCCTGCGCCATGAGCCGCAGCGGAGCGTCATCGGCATCCTCAAACCGCGCGTCACTCATGCCTTGATCCGCTCAATCTGCGCCCCGCAGGCCTGCAGCTTGGCCTCAACCCGTTCATAGCCGCGATCCAGGTGATAGACCCGGCTGACCACGGTTTCCCCTTCGGCCGCCAGTGCCGCGAGGATCAGGCTGACCGAGGCGCGCAAATCGGTCGCCATCACCCGCGCGCCCTTCAGTTTCGGCACCCCGGTCACGGTGGCATGGCCACCATGCACGTCGATCTTGGCCCCCATCCGCAGCAGTTCTGGCGCGTGCATGAAGCGGTTTTCGAAGATCTTTTCTTCCAGCACCGAAACCCCATCCGCCGTACACAGCAAGGCCATCATCTGAGCTTGTAAGTCGGTTGGGAACCCGGGGAAGGGTTCAGTCACCACATCCACCGCCCTGACCTGGCCATTCTTGCGCGACACTTTCAAGCCGCGCGCAGTTTCTGTGACGGAAACTCCGGCAGCATCCAGCTTTTCGGCGAAAGCTCCGACCAATTCCAGCCGCCCGCCCAGGCATTCGACCTCGCCACCGCAGATGGCCGGCACCAGCATATAGGTGCCGAGTTCGATGCGGTCGGTCACGACGGGATGGGTTGCGCCATGCAGCCGGTCCACGCCTTGAATGGTAATCGTCGTGGTTCCCTCGCCCTCAATCTGCGCGCCCATTTTTCGCAGGCAGCGCGCCAGGTCGACAATCTCCGGCTCGCGCGCCGCGTTCTTCAGAACCGTGGTCCCCTTGGCCAAAGTCGCAGCCATCAGCGCGTTTTCCGTAGCGCCGACCGAGATGAAGGGAAACTCCACCACCGCGCCGCGCAATTTCCCGCCGATCGCCTTGGCGTGGATATAGCCGTCGCGCAGTTCAAGTTCGGCCCCCATCGCCGCTA
>JAYTQA010000306.1:0-3396 GCA_043746955.1 bacterium
AGCACGCGGATTGCAGCACGCAAGGCTGGCGATATGGCGGAGGTTTTGGGGCTGACGGCTTTGCCGACATCAGGGTCGGTGGTAGCCTCGGATGCGTTCTTTCCGTTCCCGGATGGGCTGCTTGCGGCGGCGGAGGCGGGGGCTACCGCCTGTATTCAGCCGGGCGGCTCGATGAATGATCCGGCAGTGATTGCGGCGGCGGATGCGGCGGGCCTCGCCATGGTGTTCACCGGCCAACGGCATTTCCGGCATTAGGATGAAGTGGCCCGTGATTCCTGTGGTGGCAATGGCGGTGGTGGTGCTGGACCAGATCAGCAAGCTCGCGGTGGTGTTCGGGCTGGATCTGCTGAACCGGGTCGAGATTGACGTGTGGTCGCCGTACCTGGTGTTTCGGATGGCGTGGAATTACGGGATGAACTTTGGGCTGCTCGCACAGGGTTCGGTCTGGGGCCGGGTCGTGCTGATTGCGGTGGCGGTGGTGATCTCGGTCTGGGTTTGGCTCTGGGTCAGGCGGGAAAACTCGGGCTGGAAGGCGGAGGTATCTGCCGGGCTGCTGATCGGCGGCGCTGCGGGCAATGTGATCGACCGGCTGGCGTATGGCGCAGTGGCGGATTTCCTGAATATGTCGTGCTGCGGCATCGACAACCCGTTTGCCTTCAACGTGGCGGATGTGGCGATTTTCTTTGGGGCGATCGGATTGGTGCTGTTCACCAATTTCGCGGGCGGCAAGCGGCCTACCCCGGGGGGGCCGGGCGGAAAGACCCCGTGACGTAGAGGGTTCGATGCGGTAAGACGAGAAAAAGTGGTGCAAGGGTCGGGCGGGATGCGGAAGGCTTGGATTGTTCTGACACTGGCGGGGGTCACTTTGACCGCCTGCGGGGCCGGCAATCGGGTGCCGCATCTGATGAACCTGCGCTCGACCACCGATGGGCCGGATGAGTTTGCGATTCTGCCGCCGAAGGCATTGACGCTGCCCGTCGATATGACGGCTTTGCCGGACCCCACGCCGGGCGGGCCGAACCTGACCGACCAACATCCGAAAGATGACGCGATTGTGGCGCTGGGTGGCAAGGTGCCGCAGGCCGGGGGGATTCCCGCCGGAGATGCCGGGCTGGTGCGCTATGCCGGACGGCAGGGGGTGGACCCGGCGGTTCGCAGCCAGCTCGCGGCGGAAGACCTGGCGTTTCGCCGCCAACATCCGGGCAAGTTGCTGGAGCGGGCGTTTGGTCTGACCACCTATTTCGAGGCTTACCGCGCCATGTGGCTGGATGAATATGCCGAGCTTGCCAGGTGGCGGGCGGCAGGGGTGCCCACACCCTCCGCGCCGCCCAAGGATAACGCCAAGAAGTAACGCTGTCACAAGCGCGTGGCGGGGGCTTGCGCGTGGCGGGCCGTGGGCTAGCTTGGGCCAAGGCAGGAGGCCATGATGACAGGTTTCGGATTAAAGATTTGGTGCCGCATGGCGTGTGTGGCTGCGGCGATCTTGGCGGCGGGCTCGGCGTCAGTTTTGGCGGCGGTGGCCGATACCGTCAGCGCCTTCAAGCTGGACAATGGCATGGATGTGGTGGTGATCGAGGATCATCGCGCACCGGTCGTCGTGCATATGGTCTGGTACCGGATCGGCGCTGCCGACGAAGCGCCGGGCCATTCCGGCATCGCGCATTTTCTGGAGCATCTGATGTTTCAGGGCACCAAGGACGTGGCCCCCGGCGATCTGTCCAAGATTGTGGCCGCACAGGGTGGGTCGGACAATGCCTTTACCACGCAGGATTATACTGCGTATTTCCAACGGGTTGCGGCCGACCGGCTTGAATTGGTGATGAAGCTGGAAGCCGACCGGATGCACAACCTCAACCTGTTGCAAAGCGATGTGGATACCGAGTTGAAGGTGATCCTGGATGAGCGGAATGAACGGACCGACAGCGACCCCGGTGCCCTGTTGACCGAACAGATGTCTGCGGCGCAGTATATGAACCAGCCCTACGGCATCCCGGTGATCGGCTGGCGCCACGAGATGGAGCAGCTGACACGGTCTGATGCGTTGGATTTTTACCACGCCAATTATGCGCCGAACAACGCGATCCTGGTGGTGGCGGGCGATGTGAAGCCGGACGATGTGCTGGCGCTGGCCAAGCAATATTACGGGCCGATCCCGCCCTCTGACAAAATCCATGGCCGGGTGCGACCTTCGGAGCCGCCGCAACTGGCCGAACGGCGGCTGGTGCTGGCGGACGGCCGGGTGGCGCAGCCTTATGTGGTGCGTAGCTATCTGGCACCGCAGCGCCACAGCGGCGATCAGAAGGATGCCGCCGCCATGACGATGCTGGCGCAGCTTTTAGGCGGCAGTCGGGCGACCTCGGTCATGGCCAAGGCGCTGGAGTTCGACCAGAAGATTGCCACCTATACCAACGCGCAATATGACGGCGTCTCGATCGACGCGACCACGTTCGGGCTGGTGGTGGTGCCTGCCGATGGCGTCAGCCTTGGCGATGCCGAAAAGGCGATGGACGGGGTTGTGGTGAAGTTTCTGAAAGATGGCGTGGACCCCGACGAATTTGCCCGGATCAAGGCGCAGGTCAAGGCGCAGCAGGTCTATGACCGTGACAACACCCAAGGGTTGGCGCATCACTATGGCATGGCTTTGGCGTCGGGATTGACCGTCAAGGACGTGCAGGACTGGCCCGACGCGCTGCAAGCGGTGACGGCGGATGAGGTGATGGCCGAGGCGAAAAAGGTTCTGGACCGCAGACATGCCGTGACCGGCTGGCTGACCACCGAGGAGTCAGCCCTATGATCATGTCATTGAAAACCAAGGTTCTGGCGTTCGTGATCCTGCTGATGGCCTGGCCTGCGCTGGCGGAGATCAAGATCGAACAGGTCACCTCGCCGCACGGGATCAAGGCTTGGCTGGTCGAAAACCACGACATCCCGTTTGTAGCCCTCGACATCCGGTTCAAGGGTGGCACCTCGCTCGATCCGGCGGGCAAGCGCGGGGCCACCAACCTGATGACCGCGCTGATCGAGGAGGGGGCCGGCGATCTGGACAGTCAGGGCTTTGCCAAAGCGCGCGACGGGCTGGCCGCGTCGTTCGGCTTTGACAGCGATCAGGATGGTGTCGGCGTTTCGGCGCGCTATCTGACCGAGAACCGCGACCAGGCGATCGACCTGTTGCATCTGGCGCTGACCCAGCCGCGCTTTGATCCGGCGGCCATTGAGCGGGTGCGCGGCCAGGTGTTGCAAGGCATTGGCGCGGATGCCAAAAACCCCGATGCGATTGCCGGAAACATCCTGCGGGCAGCGGCGTTTGGCAGCCATCCTTATGGCACGGTCGGCGACGGCACCGAGCCGAGTGTCAAGGCGCTGACCCGCGATGATCTTTTGGCCGCCTACCACGGT
>JAYTQA010000307.1:0-9012 GCA_043746955.1 bacterium
ATTTTCGCCTGCATCAGCCCATGGAACTTTCCGCTCGCCATCTTCACCGGCCAGATCGCCGCCGCCCTGGCCACCGGCAATGCCGTTATAGCCAAACCCGCCGAGCAAACCCCGCTGATAGCCTGCCTTGCCGTTGACCTCCTGCTGGAGGCCGGGGTGCCCGCCACCGCCCTGCAACTTTTGCCCGGCGACGGCGCTGTGGGTGCCGCCCTCACAAAAGCCCCCCGGATCAAGGGCATAGCCTTCACCGGCTCGACCGAAACCGCCCTGAAAATCCGCCGCGCGATGGCCGACAACCTGGACCCCGCAGCCCCGTTGATCGCCGAAACCGGCGGGCTCAACGCGATGATTGTCGATAGCACCGCCCTGCCGGAACAAGCCGTGCGTGACATCATCGCTTCGTCTTTCCAATCGGCGGGCCAGCGCTGTTCGGCGCTCCGCTGCCTTTATGTGCAGGACGATATCGCCCAGACCGTGCTGGATATGCTGGCAGGTGCGATGGAAACCTTAACCGTCGCCAACCCATGGGCGCTCGCGACCGACCTTGGCCCGGTGATCGACGCCGACGCCCAGACCGCAATCGCCGCCTACATCGCCCGCGCCCGCGCTGAGGGAAGGGTGATCAAGGAACTGACCGCCCCCCAGCTCGCCCCACAGACCGCCCCCCAGCCCGCCCCGCAGACGGCCCCCCAGCCCGCCCCGCAGACGGCCCCGCAGACGGCCCCGCAGACCGCCCCGCAGACGGCCCAGCAGACCGCCCCGCAATCCGGCACCTTCATTGCGCCCACCATAATCCGCGTCAGCGGCATCCAGGACATGCCACGTGAAATCTTCGGCCCGGTCTTGCATTTCGCCACCTTCCGCTCGGGCGGGGTCGCGGCCGTGGTCCACGCCATCAATGCCACCGGTTACGGCCTGACCTTCGGCCTGCACTCGCGCATCGACGACCGGGTGCAAAGCGTGGTGGCGGGCATCAAAGCGGGCAACATCTACGTCAACCGCAACCAGATCGGCGCGGTGGTAGGCTCCCAGCCGTTCGGCGGTGAGGGTCTGTCGGGCACCGGCCCCAAAGCGGGTGGCCCGCTGTATCTGGCCCGCTTCACCCAGACGCCCGCCCCGATTACCCCCCCCGACACTGCACCCGACACCGCCCCCGACACCACCGCCGCCACTGCCCCCGCACCGCGCAGCACGCCCGAGGCGGAGGTCGCAGCCGCCCTGAGCCTCGCGCAGGCTCCTGGCCCCGCCACCGCCTCTAAACCCCACAGCACGCCCGAGGCGGAGGTCGCAGCCGCCCTGAGCCTCGCCCAAGCGCCTGGCCCTGACAGCGCCTCAGCGCAGGTCCTGCCGGGCCCGACCGGGGAATCCAACCGGCTGATCCGCCACCCGCGCGCGCCCGTGCTCTGCCTTGGTCCGGGTGCAGCCCACGCCATGGCGCAAGCCATCGCCCTGCGCGCCCTTGGCGGCCAGGCGATCGAGGCCGCAGGGCTTGACCCAGCCGCCCTGACCCGCCTGCATGGCCATGCCGGTGCCATCTGGTGGGGCGACAAAACCCAAGGCCGTCGCTACGCCCAATCGCTTGCGCAACGCCCCGGCCCGATCCTGCCACTGATCTGCGACGCCCCCGACCCAGCCCATGCCGTGCTGGAGCGTCACATCTGCATCGACACCACCGCCTCGGGTGGCAATGCCCAACTCTTGGCCGAGGCGGGCGACTAAAGCGCATTCCGAAAAGTGTGGCGCGGTTTTCGGAAAAAAACTGCGCGGAAAAACCAAGAGGTAAAGCGGTTGTTTGAGTCTGATCAAACGCAAACCGCTTTAGCGCAGGATGACGTTTGATCGAAACATCCCCCTGCGCCGGATTGTCAGGGATCGGGTGATTGTTGAGCAAAACCGGCGGCCCCTTTTCCGCAGCACGCCGCTGACCGCCTCATCTGGGCGGCAACCCGCCAAAGCGACCCGCGGTTTGCGGCTTGCGCCACGCTGAAACTGCGAAGGGGGTGCGAAGCGCCCGACACCATGCCGCCCTCAAAGGTTGCGGATCGTCTTGCACAGCGGCGCGAACAAGCCGCCGTTCCCGCAGATGACCGAACCCTCCGCCAAAATGTCGCCACCTTCGCGCACGGCTTCGGCAAAACCGCCCGCCTCGCGCACCAGCAAAAGCCCCGCAGCCATATCCCAGGCTTGCAACTCACGCTCCCAAAACCCGTCAAACCGGCCGGCTGCGACATAGGCAAAATCCAGCGAGGCCGCACCCCAGCTTCGCACCCCGGCACAGGCGGGCATCAGGCGGGCGAGGTCGCCCAGCAGCGCGGGCAAGGATTTCTTCGCGCCAAACGGCACGCCGGTCGCAAACACCGCCTCGTCGATCTGGCGGCGGCCTGACACCCGCACCCGCCGTTCGTTCATCCAGGCGCCTGCGCCCTTTTCAGCCCAGTACATCTCGTCCTTGGCCGCATCAAAGACGACGCCCGAGACGATCTCGCCCTTGTGTTCCAGCGCAATCGACACCGCCCAATGCGGCATACCGTGCAGAAAGTTGGTGGTGCCGTCCAACGGATCGACAATCCAGCGCCGGGTCGGGTCGGCACCGGGGGTAGCGCCGGTTTCCTCGCCCAGCCAGCCATAGGTCGGCCGCCCCTCCATCAGGTCTTCCTTGATGATCCGTTCGGCCTCGCGGTCGGCTTTGGTCACAAAATCGCCCGGCCCTTTGGCGGACACCTGCAGGTTTTCCACCTCGCGGAAGTCTTTGACCAAGGCCCGGCCCGCCTTGCGCGCGGCTTTGATCATCAGGTTGAGGTTGGCGCTGCCTTGCATGGGGCACTCCGAAGGGATGGGTCTGGACCGGGGGCAGATACACGGGCAGGCCGTTGAAGGAAAGGCGAAAGGCCGGGGCGTCTTTGCCGGGTCTGCCGACCCGATTGGGTCAATTATGGAAAAACTGTGTCAACAAGATGGCAATCTTGGCAAATGCGCTGACCCCGGGTAGGCTTTGCCCAGCCAGAAAGGGGAGTACGATGCTGGGCCGCGCGACCTGTCCCACTGCCCGGATCGCCGCCTGCCGGGCCGAGATGACGGCGATGGCCGCCACCTGGCGCGCCGTGGCCAAGCATTCCGAGGCGTCCGCCCGCATCGAAGCCGAGGCGCAGGTCTTCAACCAGATGGCCGTGGCGCTGGACCGTTGGTTTGTAAACCACCTGCGTGGGGTGCCGGGGCAAGACGATCCTTTGGCGCACGAGGTCCGCCTGCTGGCCTTGGGCGTCTCGGCGCATGGCAGCTATTTTCCGTCCGACCATAGCTGCAAATGGCAGCCCGAGGCGTCGGTCACCGGCTACCGCGCGGGCGACAGGATCCGGCTCACCGAGGCGATGTTTTCGCGCCTGGCAGCGGCGTATCTGGATGCCGTGTCAGACCAGTTCGCGCAAGCTTGACCGGGCAGCTTTGCCAGTATCTAAAATACGCAATAAAAATCCGATAGTTACAGCCCTATCTTCATCTAAACTCTCAACTCCACCCCGGATGATGCGTCCAACAAGGTTAACACCCTGCCGTCCCGCCGCGCGTAGAGACGGAAAGAAGACAAAAGAAAGACCAGAAAAAGACCGCCAAACCCCGGAGACTTCGCCGGATTAACCCTGCGCCCCCAAACACTTAGCCCCCCTCCAGCCCTCACCCCAACTCTCCCGCAAAGAACCGCTCAGGATCGTCCACCTCCACCAGCTTTTTCCCCTCGATCAGCCAAAACCTATTGCCCACGTTGCGCACGAAACTGCGGTCATGGCTGACCAGCAAACACGTGGCCCCCTGGGTCAGCAATTCCGCCTCCAGCGCCTCCTGCCCCTCGATGTCCAGATGGTTGGTCGGCTCGTCCAGCAGGTAGAAATTCGGCTGGGTCAGCCGCAACAGTAACATCGCCAGCCGCGCCTTCTGCCCGCCGGACAGCGGCGCCAGTGGCTTGGTTTGCATGTCCAGCCGGATGCCAGCCTCGGCCAGCAAACTGCGCGCCGGACCGTCGCCGGTCTTGAAGGCGGCGACCAGATCATGCGGGGTGGCCTTTGGCGGCAATAGCGCAAGCCCTTGATCGGAATGGCCCATTACCAAGGACGGCGTCACCCGGATCGCCGCATCGCCCTGCAAAACCGCCCGCAACAACGCCTCCACCATCTGGGTCTTGCCCGCGCCATTGCGGCCCAGCAAAACCACCCGGTCGCCGCGTTCGATCCACTTCTGCCCGGTGCGGAACAGGGGCCGCCCGTCCGGCGTGGCGACCTGCGCGTCGTTCAAGGTCACTAAAGCCTTGGCATGGGTGCCCGAATTGGCAAGCCGGATCTCGCCCGCCGAGGCTTCCTTGAACGCCGCCTTGGCCTGCGCCTCGATCTTCTCGGCCCGCGCCTTCAACTGCTTGGTCTTGACCACCAGCAGGTCCGAGCCGTTGTTGATCCCGATATTCTTCAGTTTGGCCGCCTGCCGCCGCAGCTGATCGGCGCGGGCCAGATCGTTCTCGAACTGCCGCCCCTGCGCCGCATCCGCCTCAACCAAAGCCGCCCGCGCCCGGCTGTAAGGCAGCGCGAAACTGCGCGACCCCACATCCCTTAAAAACAGGCTGCAAGTCGTCACCGTGTCCAGAAACGCCCGGTCGTGGCTCGCCGCAATCACCGCAACGTCCCGCGCTAACCCCTTGATCCAGCGCTGTAAAATCCCGATCCGCGCGAGGTCCAGATGGTTGGTCGGCTCGTCCAGCAACAACACATCCGGCGCACTCACCGCAGCCCGCGCCAGCAATGCCGTCCGTTGCCAGCCGCCTGAAAGCCCGCCCAAGGTCTGCTCGCGCAGCGCCTCCGGCACCGCCAGATCATCCAGCGCCACATCCACTCGCCACCCATCCCCTTCATCCGCCAAAGCCTGCGCCACCGCCGCGCGCAGCGTCAGGGTCATGAGGTGGGCGGGCAGATCCTGCTCGACCAGCCGCACCGTCGTACCACGCGCAAGGGTGATGTCGCCGGAGGTAGCCTCCAACTGGCCAGCGAGGCAACGCAACAGCGAGGATTTGCCCCGGCCATTGGCCGCAATCAAGCCCATCCGGTCGCCCGGCTCCAACCGAAAAGACAGGTCGGCGAACAAGGGCAGACCGAGGGTAAGGCTCAGGGATTTCACGGCAATCTGGCTCATGGCAGGCTCCGAATTCAAAATATGCGCATACGCGCGTCGGGGCGGGTCAACGATCCATAAAGACCAGATGCCGCCCTGCTACACCAGCAGGGCAGAGACAGGGCCGGGGCGAAGCGGCTTTGCAAAACGGGGTTTCATCGGCCCAAAATCGCGCCTCACCTGCGCAAGGTCAAGCCACTTGCCCTATTATCTGTCCAAAAATATCCCGGAGTCCGAGGCAGAGCCTCGGGGAGTGGGCAGAAGCGTGCCGCCTGCAAGCTAAAGCGGTTTGGGTTTGACAAGACTCAAACAACCGCTTTAGGCCTTTGTTTTCGCGCGCATTTCATCCGAAAACCGCATCACACTTTTCGGAAATGCGCTTTAGTCGCGCTGCAACTTCACCGGCTCACTGCGCCCAAGCCGCAGGAAATGCGCCATGAACGGGCGGGCGGCATCCGCATCGCGGGTCGCGGCATACAGCCGTTTGGTGATGACCCCCGGCCCCAAAGGCCGGGTTACATAGTCGGCGTGGCTTTTCACATCGCGGATCACCCAGTCGGGCAACACGGCCACGCCGCGGTCCGATCCGACCAGCATCAGGATCACGGCGGTCAGTTCGACCGCCCGTTGGGCGCGCGGTTCGACCCGCGCCTCGGTCAGAAGTTCGGTGAAAATGTCCAGCTTGTCGCGGCCGACCGGGTAGGTGATCAGCACCTGATCGCGGAAATCTTCAGCCACAATCATAGGCTTGGCGGCGAGCGGGTTTCTGGCCGAGGCGATGAAGGTCGGGGCATAATCAAACAGCGGGTGAAACGTGATGCCAGCCAGCGGCTCGGGGTTCGACGAGATCACAAGGTCAACCTCCTCGCGCAACAGGGCCGGAAAGCTGTCAAACGCGAGGCCGGCGCGGATGTCCACATCCACCTCCGGCCAGGCATGGCGGAACAGTTCCAGCACCACAAACAGCCAGTCAAAGCAGGCGTGGCACTGGATAGCGATGTGCAAACGTCCGGTTTTGCCCGATTGCAGCGCGCGGAATTCTTCCTCCAATGCTGCTATTTCGGGCAGGATGCGTTCGGCCACCCGCAGCATCCGGGTGCCAGCCGCAGACAGGCGCATCGGTTTGGACCGGCGCACGAACAGCTCCATCCCGACCTGATCTTCAAGGCCTGCGACCTGATGCGACAGGGCGGATTGCGTGGTGTTCAGGATCTCGGCAGCCCGCGCCAGACCCCCAGCCTGTTGGATAGCCCGTAGGCTGCGGAAGTGGCGGAGTTCCAGGTACATGCGATCAACCTCATAATCATTGTGAATATTATGAATTGGCCTCACAGTCGCCGATCTGGCACACCGGGGCAAGACCTCAGGAGTGCCATGATGACCGCCAAGCAAAACCGGGCCCGCGTTTCGTTCGAATTCTTTCCGCCGCAGACCCTCGATGCGTCGTTCCGGCTGTGGGAAACCGTGCAGGCGCTGGCACCTTTGGCCCCGGATTTCGTGTCGGTCACCTATGGCGCAGGCGGCACCACCCGTAAGCTGACCCATGAGGCGGTGGCGGCGATCCACCACAACTATGGTCTGAACGTGGCAGCGCATCTGACCTGCGTGGCTGCGACCAGGGCCGAAACGCTAGAGATTGCAGCGGCTTACGCGGCGGCTGGTGTTAGCCAAATCGTGGCCTTGCGCGGCGATGCGCCCAAAGGCTCCAGCCGTTTTAGGCCGCATCCCGAAGGTTTCGCCGATACGGTCGAACTGATTGAAGCCTTGGCCGCGACGCACAATTTCAAAATCCGCGTCGGGGCTTATCCCGAACGCCACCCCGATGCCACCGATGACACCGCCGATATCCGCTGGCTGAAACGCAAGATTGATGCCGGGGCCTCGAGTGCGATCACCCAGTTTTTCTTTGAGGCGGACACCTTTCTGCGCTTTCGCGACGCCTGCGCCGCCCATGGTATCGCCTCGCCGATCATCCCCGGCATCCTGCCGATTCAAAACTGGGCGGCCGCCAAGCGGTTTGCCATCCGCTGCGGCACCCGCGTGCCCGGACGGCTGGACGAGGCTTTTGCCTTTGCCGCCCGCGATGGCCGCGAGGAGTTGCTCGCCCTGACCCAATGCACCACTTTGTGTGACCGCCTGCTGTCGGAAGGCATTGAAAACCTGCACTTTTACACCCTCAACCGCCCGCATCTGACCCGAGAAGTCGTGCGCGCCCTGGGTCTGGTGCCCGAAGTGGCGCTGGAAAAGGTGGCCTGAGAGGTTTCGCGCGGGCGCTGCTGTCGGGCGCAGTTTGCCGCGCAATGGCGTGCCGGTCCGGGTCACTTCGGGCCGGCTTTTTTGCCTGTTGTGAGGGGGGCTCGGCTTCCGCTAGTCTGCGCCAACCCGCCATCGGAGCAATACCTTGACCAACACCTTGAGCAAGCCGATCTACATTCTGAACGGCCCGAACCTGAACCTGCTGGGGCAACGGCAACCCGAGATGTACGGGCGCGAAACTTTGGCCGACGTGGCGCAGGCCTGCGCCGATCTGGCGGATGAATTGCGCTTGCCGATCAAGGCCTTGCAGTCCAACCACGAAGGCCAGCTGGTCGACTGGATTCAAGAGGCGCGCGGGCTTGGGGCGGCCATCATCATCAACCCCGGTGCCTATTCCCACACCTCGGTCGCCATTCTGGACGCGCTGAACGCCTTTGATGGCCCGGTGATCGAGGTCCACATTTCCAATATCCACAAGCGCGAAGCGTTTCGCCACCACTCCTATGTTTCGTTGCGGGCCGATGGTGTGATCGCAGGATGTGGTACGGAAGGCTACTTGCTGGCGCTGCGGCGGGTGGCGTCGATGCTGGCCAAACGGGGCGCTTAGATGCGCCTCGCGCCTCCCGCCGGCGGATTTGGCAAAGCCCAAACCGGGGGGTTTGGGTGGCATCCAGCCGCCCGCGCCTTTGACGGAGCGGGGGCCGAGGTTTTGCCGGGCGTGCCGCGTGACGGCGTCTTGCCGGACCGGCCTGCGGGGGCGGCGCTGGCCGCGATTGGCGGGGCGTTTCGGATTGGCGGGGTCGGGCCGGGGCCTGTGCCCGGTCGGGTACCGGTGTTTGAGACGCTGACTGGCGGGTCGAGTGGTGCGCCCCGGCGGATCCGGCGCACGCAGGCCAGTTGGATCGCCAGTTTTGCGGTGAATGCGCAACTGTTTGGCATTGGGCCGGGGACGCGGGTGGCAATTCTGGGGCGGTTGGTACACTCGCTATCGCAGTACGGTGCGATTGAGGCGCTGCATCTTGGGGCAGAACTGCATCTGCTGGCGGAACTTAGGCCCGACCGGCAACGGCGGGCATTGGCCGCGCGCAAAGTGGGCGTGGTCTATGCCACACCCGCGCAACTGCGCCTGTTGGTCGAGGGAGGGGGGCCGGAACTGCCTGATTTAGCTCAGGTTTTGGTCGGTGGTTCGAAGCTGGATGCGGGCTTGCGGGCGGCTTTGGCTGCGATGGCACCAGCGGCGGTGGTGCGCGAGTTTTATGGGGCTGCGGAGGCGAGTTTTGTGACGTTAGCCGGGCCGGACACGCCGGAAGGGT
This sequence comes from bacterium, assembly GCA_043746955.1. Lineage (GTDB taxonomy): Bacteria > Pseudomonadota > Alphaproteobacteria > Rhodobacterales > Rhodobacteraceae > Stagnihabitans. The sequence goes on from JAYTQA010000307.1 coordinate 8,718, forward strand.
CAGTGGGCATGCCCTATCCTGAGGTGGAGTTGGCTGTGGAGGCGGGCGAGATTTGGGTGAAAAGTCCTTATCTGTTCGAGGGTTACCCGAGTGACCCCGGAAGCGCGCGTTGGCAGGACGGCTGGCTTTCGGTGGGCGAGATCGGCGAACTGCGGGACGGGCATGTCTACCTGTTGGGCCGGACCGGGCGTATGCTGAAGGTGGCGGATCAGGCGGTATACCCCGAGGAAATCGAGGGGTTTCTGCTGGCGCAACAAGGGGTTATCCGGGCCGCCGTGCTGCCGCGCCCGGACGC
>JAYTQA010000308.1:0-3390 GCA_043746955.1 bacterium
TGATCATTCTCGGCTGCAATGCGAAGAATTGTCGCCTCCTCCGTTGCTTTTGCAACGAGTTGCAATCCCACAGGATAGCCCTCCGCCGTCACGCCGATCGGCACGGACGCGGCAGGCTGGCCAGTCAAGTTGAACGGATAGGTAAATGTGGCCCATGACACGATGGTGCGCTCGGCCAAGCTTGGCGGCACATCTACACCCACATCAAGCGAAGCGACCGGTAGCGTAGGACTGACAAGCAGGTCGTAGGGTTCCATCATCAGCCTGACTTTTTCGCGAAACTCGTAGCGGCGAAAAACAGATTCGTAATATGTCCGCAAATCCTGCGCCACCGCCGCTTGCAAGACCTGAAGCACGGCAGGGTCCAAAATTTCGGGCGCATCCTCCAGTGCGGCGCGCAAGCGGATGGCGACACCAGCGTAAAACTCTGCCGTCCACATGTCGATGGGGTCATCAAAGCAGTGGTCGATCTGGTCAACGTGGTGGCCTGCGTCTTGCAGCACCTGAACGGCCCGCGCGGTGATCGCCGCCACTTCGGGATCGACCCGCCCATAACCCAGCGTCGGGCTGAACGCGATGCGAAGACGTGGACCTTGGGTCAGTGCAGCCTGAAAATCCGGTGTTGGCCCTGCAACCGAAAAGGGGTCGCGCGGTTCAAATCCCGCAATCACCGACAAGACCGCAGCGGCATCCGCCGCTGTTCGGGTCAGCGGACCGACATGCGCCAAGGTCGGCGTGGCCGAGGTCGGAAAAACGGGAACCCGGCCAAACTGCGCCTTGATGCCATAAAGCCCGGTCAGCGCCGCCGGAATCCGCAGCGATCCCCCCCCATCGGTGCCCAGAGCATAGGGCACCAGCCCGCAGGCCACCATCGCGGCAGCCCCCGCGCTGGACCCGCCCGGGGTCTTGGACAAATCCCACGGGTTGCGCGTGATGCCGGTCAAAGGGCTGTCGCCCACGCCTTTGCAGCCAAACTCACTGGTGGTGGACTTACCAAGGATGACCGCCCCTGCCGCGCGCAGACGCTCGACTGACGGGGCATCGCGGGCCACGGGCGCCGCACTGGTGGTGCACGACCCAAAGCGCTGCGGCATGCCAGCCACCGCAATCAGGTCTTTGACCGAGGTCGGGATGCCATCCAGCGGGCCGAGCAACCTGCCCTGCATCATCCGCGCCTCCGCCGCCTTGGCCTGCACCTGCGCGCCCGCAAGATCAACGTGGGCGAACATGTTCAGCATCGGCTCGATCACCTCCAACCGGCGGCTGACATCGGCCAAAACTTCGGTCGGAGAAAACGCGCGGCGGCGGTAGCCTTCCGACAGGTCCGCGATTGTGGCGAAGGCAAAGCCTGACATCCCGAAACCGCCCTTATGCGTTGACGATCGCCACCGCCCGAACCGGAGAGCCCGACCCGCCCTTGAACTTGATCGGCAGGCCGACGAATTCAAACTCGCCCATGCCCACCAATGTCTCCAGATTGACCAGCCATTCGAAATGCGAAATCCCAAGGTCGCGGCACAGCCGGTGTTGGGCGAACAGGTTGTCGCTGGGCTTGTCGGTCGAGGGCCCTTCAACCCCGTGCATCCGCGAGCCGTGGTCGTAAAGCCATTGGGTCGCTTTCACGGTCAGCCCCGGATTGCCCCAGACAATCTGCTTGCGGTCGCCCCAGTTGCGGGCATGAAACCCGGTGCACAGCAGGACGATGTGGCCATCGACCTTCACGCCGCCGGCCGCTTCAGCCGCTTCCATGTGGTCAGCGGTGATATCTTCAAGGTCAGCAATGTGGCGCAGATCAAGGCAGACGGCTTTGCCCATGAACAGATCCAGCGGCATCTGATCCACCGACAGGCCGTTGGGGTTCACATGCAGGAAGGCGTCAACGTGGGTGCCAACATGATCCAGCATGCCAATGTAGTTGGTCTGAAAGGTCATCGGATCTTCCGGCACACCAAGGCCGAACGACAAGGTCGATTCATGCGTCAGCGCCTTCAGGTAGATCGGGCTCTGAAACATCTTGTGGGCGGGCATGTTGTCTTCAACGGTCAGGCTCAGGTCGATGATGCGGCGGGCCATGGGAATACCTTTCTGGGCCAGGCAAAACCACTGCAGCGGCTTGGCTGTCGGTGTCTGGCGATTATTGCTGGTGTCTTTCAAATCAATGCTGATGAAAGCGGTGCCGCTTGACAATCCGTTAAAAACGGAAGGGAGCTATAGATTGAATTGATGGCGACAGCGTACATCCGACCGGATGACCGCAAAATGGACCCGAAAAGCATGGAACTGCGTGACCTTAACGCCCTGATTGCCATTGCTGAAACCGGCAGCCTGTCAGCCGCCGCGCGCAAGCTGCGCCTGACTCAACCGGCGTTGACGGCGTCCTTGCAGCGGCTGGAGTTGGCTGTCGGCGTGGGGCTGGTCACACGCCATTCCCGAGGCGCGATCCTGACGGAAGCGGGTCAATACGTTCTGCAAAAGGCGCGCGACGTGGTATACGATGTAAGCCAGATCGCGCTGTTTCGCGCATCACTCGGTCGAGAATTTGCCCGAAGCCAGCGTCTGGTTACCGCTTTCCTCGACCGCGAGAATTTCCCAGGCATACGGGGATCCGGCTTCAAAGAACGCGGCCGAGATGGTGATCTCGTTGACCGAAGGCCGCACATGCATGCTCAGCGAATTCGGCTTGCCGATCATGTTGGGATCCGGATCGCCGACTTTCTCGATGATCAGCTCATAGGCGATGATCTTGACCGGCTTGCCGGTGATCGTCTGAGTGACAGCACCCCACGACATCACAGTATCTCCGAGCGGCACCTTGGCCCCCTCGGCGGGCGTGATCAGCACGGCACCCGCCGGGATGTTGTGGGTCAGCCACGCGGTGCCCGCCGTGGTTCCGCCGCCCAGACTGGCCACCACCGGGCCTTCGATCTTGTACTTGCCCTCCGGCAGGATGGCCAGCATATCGGCAACGGGCACCTTGGCATTTTCCGGCTCGACGGTCTCGAAGAACAATTCCGTCATGCCGAGCGTCGCCAGTTTGCCCTGGGGTTTCAACTCCAGGATCACGCCGTCCGGTCCGGTGACGGTCAGCCCGCCCCAGCCTTCGCTGTCGATGGCCCCCTGATAGCCGGTGTCATTGACGGTGGCGTTGTGCTCGATGTTCAGCTTGGCCTCTTTCAGCGGAACCACTTGGGCGCTGGCTGCAAGAGGTGCGCCAAGGGCAAAGCCGATCAGTGCGGCTATGGCGACCGGCTTGGTGGGACGCATGTTCATGGTGTCTCTCCTGGGTTTGTGGAGCCGCAGCTCCGGCGCTGTCCTTCGAAAAATGCGCCGATCCCTGCCGGGAGCAATCCGCCAGATGCGATAAGCAGGCGGGGTGCATGGGTCAGCCAC
>JAYTQA010000309.1:0-3367 GCA_043746955.1 bacterium
GAATAGGCCGCCCCGGTGTTCCAATCCTGCGCCTCCAGCATCCATTGCTGGATGGTCTGGGTGAACCACAGCGAGGTGGGCGAGCCCAACAGCGCCGGCACCAGCAACGACCCGGCCGCCAGCATGAACACGATGACCGACCCCGACGCGATGCCGGGCTTGGCATGGGGCAGGATCACCCGCCAATGGGTGCGCCACCAGGGGCTGCCCAGATCCTGCGCCGCCTCGATCTGGTTCGTATCCAGCGACTGGATCGCATTGTAGATCGGGAACACCATGAACAGGACATAGGTGTAGACCAGACCGATGATGATCGCCCGGTAGCCCATGATCCAGCGCACCGGCTCATCAAGGATTCCCATCCCCATCAGCACTGCGTTGAGCGGGCCTTTGAACGCCAAAATCAGCCACCAGGCGAAACTGCGCAGCACTTCGGACACCCACAAGGGCACGAACAGCAGCAAAAACAGGGTCGGCAGCGATTTCGGGCTGACCACTTTGGCGAGGTAAAACGCCAAAGGATAGGCCACCACAAAGGTGATCAGCGTCACCATCGCCGAATAATAGATCGTGCCGAAGAAGATTTTCACATGGATCGGCAGGGGGATGTTGTAGCCGAAGATATTGGTATCCGTGCCATTGGCAAAGAATTTCAGGTAGTTGTTGAAGGAATAAACATCCTTCGGCCCGCCGACATCGACCACCGGCAGGTAAGGCCGGAAGCTCGCCTCGAACAAGGTGAAGTTGGGCAACACCACCAGCATCAGCAGCCAGAATGCGGTCAACAAAAGGAACGCGCCGGTCAGGGTCGGGCCATAGCGCCGGATGAGATCATTCATGGCTCACTCTCCCCGCACCAGTCCGTCGGGCAGGATCGAGGCGCGCTCGGCGGCAAAACTCATGTGCAGACGGTCGCCGCGCGCGGGAATGGCGCTGGAGCCGTCATTGCGCAGTTCGGCGAGCAAAGGCGCACCCGAATCCGACACCGCGTTGACCGAGATGAAATTGCCCTCGAACGCCACATCGGTGACGGTGGCGGGCAGATTGTTCTCAGGCCCCGGTGTCGCGGAGATGATGGTATGTTCCGGCCGCACATAGAGCTTCACATCGGTGCCACCTTGGGTATTCGCGCGCGCCCGGAACGGACCATGGGCGGTATCAAACCGGGCAATCCCGTTGGCAACCGGCCCGACCGTCCCGGTGAAGATATTGTTTTCACCGACAAAAGCTGCGACAAACCCATTGGCCGGGTTGTTGTAAATCTCGCGCGGGCCAGCCACCTGCTGCAACTTGCCTTGGCTCATCACACCGACCCGGTCCGACATCGCCAGTGCCTCACCCTGATCATGGGTGATGTAGATGAAGGTGACGCCAGTGCGCTTTTGGATCGCACGCAGTTCCGCCCGCATATGCTGGCGCAACTTCAGATCCAACGCCGACAAGGGTTCATCCAGCAGCATGACCGAGGGTTCAACCGCCAAAGCCCGCGCAATCGCCACCCGCTGTTTCTGGCCGCCCGACAGCTGGCTGACCATCTTGTCGGCCGCACCGGGCAGATCGACCAGCCGCAGCAATTCTTCCGCCTTGGCCCGGCGTTCGGCCTTACCGACCCCGCGCACCTCCAACCCGAAGGCGATATTCTCCCAGACCGGCATCAGCGGAAACAGCGCCAGGTTCTGAAAGATCAGTGCAGTTGGCCGCTGATTGGGCCGCTGCCCCTTCATATCCTTGTCACCGATCCGGATGACGCCGGACGACGGGTCGGTAAAGCCCGAAATCATCCGCAAAATCGTGGTCTTGCCACAGCCCGATGGCCCGAGGAACGAAAAGAACTCGCCCGGCTGGATCGTGACATTCACATGGTCCACCGCGCGAAAGCTGCCAAAATCGCAGCACACATCGTCCAGATCAATACCGGCGCTCATCTAGGATCGGTCCCCGTTGTCGTTGGTTTTTATGACGCAGCCCCGGTTGTCCCAAGTGCCACCAATGCCACGCCGGGCCACGATGGGCCCGGCGCAACCGTAATAGGCCTGAAAATCAGGCCGCTTTGTACTTGTCGGCATATTCACCGCGCTTGGCGATGAACTCTGCCGACTGGTCCGGCCACCACCACAGCGCCTTCAGCTGGTCGTCGTTGAACGAGGCCGCGTAATAGGCCGCGACATCCTTGTCCATCTTGGTGCCAGCGCCCTTGCCGACCGGGTTGGCCGAAAACGCGGTCGCCCACATCGCGGAACCATCGGGGGTGGAGACCCACTTGGCCAGTTCGTGGGCCTGGTCGATGTTGACGGCGTTCTTCATCATCACGAAGCCCTGATGCCAGGCGAATGCGCCCTCGACCGGAGCCTGATAGCCGAAACCGTCATTGCGCAGGTTGTAACCGGTCGAATCCCAGCACAGACCCACGGTAGCACCGTTGTCGGTGAAAGCCGCATGGGCTTCGTTCTCACCCGACCAGAATTGCACCACATTCTTCTTGTGCTTGATCGCTTCGGTCAAAGCGATGTCCCACAGGGTGACCATCTTGGCCATGTCGGTGTAACCCTCGATCCACGGCATCGGCAGTTTCTTTTGGGCGTCGAGATAACGGCCCATCGCGGCCAGCGCAGAGTGCGGACGCAGCACGGCCTGATTGGCCGGGTCGAACAAAGCGCCCAAAGACGGCGGGGTGCCCAGCTTGGCCGAGGTCTTGTTGTAAACGATAGCCTCGGTGCCCCAGTTCGACGGCACATAGAACAGCTTGCCGTCCTTGTCATGGCTGCGCTTGCCCGCGTTGCCATCGGCGATGCCCGGCAGATAGTTGTCCATCGCCAGCTTCTTCGGATCCCAGGCTTGCAGAAGCCCGTTGGAATTCCAGCCGCCCCAACGGTCAATCGTCGGCTCGATCATGTCGATGCCACCCGATTGCAGTGCCACTTTGGCTTGCGCGAACATGGTATCCTGATCGGGCAGTTCGGTGAAGTTCACCTTGATGCCGGTCGCCTTGGTGAACGCCGGGAACACCTTTTCCTTCATGACCGGATAACCGGCCCAGCCGGTAAAGTTCAGCTCGCCCGACGCGGCCAGTGCGGCCGAAGAAATCAGCGCCGGAGCAGCCAGTGCCCCCACGCCCGCAGCCGTGGTCTTGATGAATCCACGACGGCTGATGTTGGTCTTTTTCGTCACGTCAAGTCTCCCTATGTTACTCTGCTTGCGCGGATATCGACCGGGGCGCGATAGGTGACCGCAGCAGGTCAGCCCCGTTTGTTGCAGGATCGAGATAGACCCGCCACACGACAGATGTGTGACAGGGCAGGCGTCCCCTGCGCGAAGCTTACTCCGTTCCCCGGTCGGTCTGTCAACTGCACTGTTACAATGGGCAACC
>JAYTQA010000310.1:0-3365 GCA_043746955.1 bacterium
GTCGGTCCTGATCAGAAGAAACCACCATGCAGCCTGAACAGATGCAGTTTCAGCCCGGGCGGCGCTTCTCAAGGCGACGGACCTGACGGATGCCGATTGAATTGCCAGATTGCAGGCCAGATGACAGGAAAAAACAGATTGCCCTCCCCCAAGCGTGACAAGATCAGGATAGCCGTTGTCGGTCTCGGCAAGATGGGGCTGTCGCATTTCGCCATGGTCAATGCGCATCCCCGCGCCGAAACGCTGGCCTGCGATGCCAGCGGCTTTCTGGCCGATGTGCTGGACAAATATGTCCCTGCCCCGGTGCTGCGCGATTACGAGGCGATGCTGGCGCAAGAAAACCTGGATGCGGTGGTGATCGCAACCCCCTCGCGGCTGCATGCGCCCATGGTGCGGGCGGCCCTGGACAAGGGGGTCAATGTCTTTTGCGAAAAGCCCTTCTGTCTGGACTGGCAGACCTCTGACGCCCTGGCCGATCTGGCCGAGGCGCGCGGGTTGATCAATCAGGTGGGCTACCATTACCGCTATGTCGGTGCCTTTCGCGAAGCCAGGCGCATCGTGGAAAGCGGAGCGCTTGGCCAGATCACCCATGTGCTGGCCGAAGCCTATGGCCCGGTCGTGCTGCGCGCCAAACGCCAGACCTGGCGGACACAGAAATCCGAGGGCGGCGGTGCGCTTTACGACTATGCGGCGCATCCGCTCAACCTGCTCAACTGGTTCTTTGGCGCACCGGTTTCGGTCAGTGGCAGCCTGCTGAACAGCATCTTTTCCGCCGATACCGACGATCAGGTCTTTTCAACCCTGCGCTTTGCCGGCGGCACCACCGCCCAGCTTTCAGTGAACTGGAGCGACGAGTCCCAACGCAAGATGACGACGCGGATCACCCTGATCGGCACCAATGGCCGGCTCTTTGCCGATCGTCAGGAATGCCAGGTCTATCTGCGCAAGCCGGTGGCCGAACTGCCCGGCTATGGCGAGGGATGGGCCGTCAAATACACCACCGAACTGACCGAGGACCCGTGGTTCTACCTGCGCGGCGAGGAATATTCCCACCAGTTGGACGCTTTCATCACCGCCGTCGCAGATGGCACGGGCAAGACGCCCGAGAATGACTTCCGCTCGGCCGGCATGACCGACCGCACGATTTCCATGATCCTCGACGACCATGCCGGGATGCGGGCTGCTGTCCCCGAGGCCCTTGCCCCCGCGCCGCGCAAACGGCGCTGGTTCGGCCTCGTGTAATCTCTGGACAAGGTACCCCATCAAATGGCCCCGCACCAAATGGCCCCGCACCAAATGGCCCCACACCAAATGGACCGCTTGCTGTTCGGCGACAACCAGTTCTTCGGCATCAACCACATGTCCGAAGAAAAGGCCCGCGCCCAATCGATCCGCTTTCACGACACCGCCTCGATCATGGAAGTGCTGGACGCGGCCTATGACGAAGGCATCCGCACCTTCATGTGCACCACGCATGAGCGCATCAGTGCGGTCTGCGACGTGGTGCGCGCCAACCCTGCCCGCTATGCCGATTTCCAGTTCTACCCCTGCATGCCCTATGCCCACAAATACGCCAATGCGGTGACCGATCACGGGATGATCGGGGCGATCACCCAGTTCATGCCCGAGGATGGGCTGTTGCGCACGGTGCTCAGTGGCGGCAAGGCCTTGGCCACCAAGGATGTGGCCGGCATCGCGCGGATCCTGATCGATGCCGAAATGAAGATGTTCTCCGGGCTGAAGACGCCAGTCATCTTCCTGCAGAACGTCTTCACCGACCTTCTGCTGGGCATGGGTTTCACAGGCGCGTTCCGCATCTTCCACGATCATGTCATCGAGAAATACGGCGCCGAACCCGGCTATATCACCATGAATATGCCCGCTCTTTTCAAGGCGCTGACCGCCGAAGGCATCGAGAACCCGATCATCTGCGCCAATATCAACAAGATCGGTTTCAGGATGAGCGGCGGCCAGGACGCTTATCTGGAGGTGATGAAGACCGGCCGCCTGCGCGCCATCGCCATGTCGGTCTATGCCTCGGGGGCGATTTCACCCGACGAGGCGATTTCCTGGGTGGCAGATCTGCCCAACCTGCAGTCGATCGTCTTCGGCGCCTCCAGCCGGGGCAATATCCGCGGCACGCGTGACCTGGTTGAACGCTACATGGGGCCGATCATGCGGCCGGTGGCAGCATGAGGCAAGCCGCATGACGATCACCCGCCCGCTCAAACGCATTGCGATCCTGAATGCCTATGTCCATGACGTGACCATGGACGAGGTGGTCAATGACATGGAGGAGGGGCTTTTGCTGACCCTGCATGTCGACATGATCATGAAGCTGCAGCAGGACCGCGACTTCTACGACATCTTCAACAAGTTCGATGTCATCACCTGCGACAGCCAGATCATGTATTTCGCCCCTGAAGTTCCTTGGCACCCCGGTGCCCGAACGCGTCTCGGGGTCGGATTACTTCCCGAAATTCTACATGCGCCACCGCGACAATCCCGATGTGACGATCTTCCTGTGCGGCGGCAAGCCCGGCATTGCCGAGATCGCGGCCGGGAAGATCAACGCCAGGGCCGGGCGGCAGATCGTGGTGGGCAGCTACGCCCCGCCCTTCGATTTCGACACCAATCCTGCGGAAATCGAGCGTATGATCGAGATGATCAACGCTTCGGGCGCTACGGTTCTGCTGGTGGGCCTTGGCGGCGGGCGGCAAGAGAAGTTCATCATCCGCCACCGCGACCGCTTCCCCCACGTGCGGTTGTTTCTGCCTTTGGGCGGCACGATTGATTACGAAGCGGGCACCTTCAAACGCCCGCCGGTCTGGATCACCGAATGGGGCTTTGAATGGCTTTACAGGCTCTTGAAAGAGCCGCGCCAGCGCTGGCACCGCTATGTGGTGCACGAACCGCCCGTCCTGTGGCGGCTGGCGGCGCAAAAGCTCGGGCTGTACCGCGATCCCTTCCGCAACCGCTGAGGCCTGTATCCATAGCGCGCTCGACAGCCGCTCATCAAGGCCAAGGCAAAGGACCCTTGCCTTGCCTTGCCTTGCGTTGGGCGCGGAATGCCGCCAGAGCTGGGCTTTGCCTCGATCGGGGCCTGTGGCCTGATTGCATCGCGGGTGACCTGCCTTGCACGGCCCTGCGGACGACCTGACGCTAGAGTCTGTCTGGCGATGACAGAATCGCCAGACAGACTCTAACCTTTTGTTTTTCCGCGTGTCTGGCGACAAAACCGGTGTCCACTTTTGTCCGACACGCTCTATCTGGACTGCGTCCTGGTCCTGCTGGGTGGGCATGGCCCCGGGCTATTTGAGATGGCGCAGGGTGATGGCATCCATCCGCTGCCGGAAATAGTTCTC
>JAYTQA010000311.1:0-8928 GCA_043746955.1 bacterium
GGGATTGGGCGGGGGGAGGGGCGGGAGGAGTAGGGTGTAGAATACTACGCTACGTTTGTTATGTTAGTTATACACAATGCCATTATTCTTACTGATGCTACGCTTAACACATTGGATTCCATGTGAGATTCTGTTGACTTCCAATCGATTGTAACGTAAAAAACCGGCGGGGCTTCGGCCCCGCCGGTTAGGCTATGTTCTTAAGAGCAATGGGAAGTTTCGGGGAATTGCTGTAACAATTTCCTTCCACCACCCGACAGGATACGCGCGCATCCTGCTAACCTCCTTCCCGGCAACTACCAGGGCCGGGTCTGGCCTTGAGGAGTCAGGAAAATACGCCAATCGGGTCCCCGTTTGCATCCCGATCGGTCGCAGCCGCAGAGATCGTCGATCCTGCGGATTCTGGGTCGCCCTTGGGCGGCCCAGAACTTTGTTGGGCCATGATCAACTCAAGCCCCGAACTTGTAATGTTGAATTTGCCAGGACTAATGCGATCAAACAGTCCTTCGTTGACGACATTCATCATTTGCGCGCGAATGGCACCGAGACTGATCTGATACCCTGCCTTCCCAGCAGCAGCTTCTAAGTCAGGATAGCTATACGGAGCGTTGCCATCTTGGATCATGCGTTCAAAAACGGAAGCCCACTTCGGGCCGCCGGGAATGCCACTACCCTTAGTGTGACTTTGCTTCGATGCTACTGTCTGTGATGCTGGCGTGGTTTGCTCGCCTTCCGCGTCGCCCGATTCACCGAAGGCGGCTAGCGCCTTCTTATATGCCGTAGCCATAACGCCATGCATTTCTGCTTCGCGCATCAGAGCGGCGGCCTGCTCACGAGCGTTCGTATGGGCACGATCAGCTTCCAAAACCAAAGCCCTGATCCGTTGTTCCGCGTTTTCCATAGGACACCCCCGCATGCTTCCCCAAACATCTACCGCACGAACGGCGCGCTGTCAATGATGCGGACCGGTGTTAGTAGCTTTTTTTATTGTCGGGGACTACGCAGATTGCGTATTTGTTACGGCGCGAGGTCGAATGATGAAACGGGAAACGGCTGGGCATGAATTGCTATGTTAGTGGAGCCCCCCCTTAAACCTTCTTGCCCGGAATCAAGGCGCTTGCGCCGCCGGGCCGCGCCCCGCTTCGGGGGCTTACGCGGCCCCATCAGGGGCCACGGTCCCCCTCGCATCCCCCCGGGAGGGCGCGTTTGTGGCGGTGCCAGCAGAACTTCGGGGGGAGGGGTTGGGGCATAAAGCGCCTCAGACGTATGGCGGTGCGCCCACCCGAGGTCGGGCGCGGCCCTTTGTTGTGCGGGGGTGTAGGAGTAGGGGCGGGATCGGTTGGGGGAGGGAAGGGGGGAGTAGGGGTTGGAGAGTTGGGGGCGGGCCCCGACCTACGGGGCGGGGGTTCAATGAATGGGCAAGCTACGCTGGCTGGCCGACCAATTCTCATCGTGCCCGTCCAACACTTCAAGATTGAAGCTTTATCGAAACCAGTTTGCACTTCCCCGTTAGAAGCTTGAGTAGGATCGACGGAACTTGGCGTGCTTCATAGAAGAAACGCAGCACGTCCCGTCGGCGTCGGGTGTCAAGATAGGGCTGCGACCGAATGTCGGAGTTGATGGAGCGATCTTGAACGACTACTGCTGGGTCGAGAACGCCATATGGTCCGCCCCAGAAGCCCCTACGTCGGATTGGATAAAATAGAAAATGGTCCACTGGCGCTGAGATAGACTGCCGAAATTCCACAAGCCGCTTTGCAAGGTTGCGATGAATGATGTAAGCTGCTGCGTCGGTCAAAATTTGATGTGACCGCCGTAGCCCAAATCCACCGCCGATGTCCAATTTTTGCCCGAGAAATGCCCCTTTCGCCATCGAACCGCCGAGCTCTATCTTAATCAGCCCGTATCCAAACAGAAAATTTGCCTCAAGAATTTTCAACGCTTTGAGGAAGGCCGGTGATAATATAACGTCATCTTCTAGTATTAGCGCCATATCGCCAGAATTTGGATCTCTGAGAAATTCTTGCCATGCTTTAAAGTGGCTAAGGGTGCAAGCTCGTGTGTTATTTGACGTCCTCCCTGTCGGGCCGTCTTCTTGCAAATCTTTCGCCAGCTTTAAGAAGTCTTCGGATTTTGCGTCAATCGCCGCGATCCTTTGATACTCGATGCCGTGTGTGGCGGCTATAGTATCCATGCGCGCACGGCGGTCCAGACGGCAATCCAGATTTATAACATAGATTTTCAATATTGGCATCTCCGGAGATCCATTCTGCGTAGAATGATCTTGCGGCAGTTGCCTTCCCTGTGTCAATATATCTTATCGGGTTAAGTTTTATCTTTGGTATATACTGAACCGGTCGATAGAGTTCTAAGGTAGGCGTCGTACCTGTGGGCCACGGTTCGGTCAGTCGGGGATGGAAGATGGCAGGACACCGCGCAGGGCTTCACGTGGAATAGTATTCGCAAACCCTCAAACCCCATAATACTCCCGATACCACGCAACAAACGCCGCGATGCCGTCTTTTACGGCGGTTTGGGGGGCGTAGCCGGTCAGGCTCCGCAGCAGGCTCGCGTTGGCCCAGGTGGCGGGGACGTCGCCGGGCTGCATGGGGAGGTAGTGGCGGATGGCTTTGCGGCCGGTGGCATGCTCGATGGCATCCACGAAGTCGAGGAGTTTGACTTTTTCGGAATTGCCGATGTTGACGACGCGCCAGGGGGCTGCGGGGGAGAGGCTGTCGTGCGGGACGGGCCCGGCGGTGTCGGGCTTGGCGGTGTCGGGCTTGGCGGTGTTGGGCTTGGCGGTGTTGGGCTTGGGCGGGGCCAGGTCGATCAGCAGGCGGATGGCGCGGACCAGATCGGTGACATAGGTGAAGTCGCGGTACATCTCTCCGTTGTTGTAGATCTCGATCGGGCGGCCGTGCAGGATGGCTTCGGTGAATTTATAAAGCGCCATGTCGGGGCGGCCCCAGGGGCCGTAGACGGTGAAAAACCGAAACAGGGTGGTCGGGATCGACCAGAGGTGGGCGTAGGCGTGGCTCATACTCTCGGTGGCTTTTTTGGAGGCGGCGTAGATGGTGAGCGGGGTGTCGGCCTTGTCAGTCTCGGCAAAGGGCAGGCTGTCGTTGGCGCCGTAAACCGAGGAGGTCGAGGCGATCAGGAGGTGCCGGACTTGATGGCGGCGGGCGGCCTCCATGACGTTGAAAGTGCCGATGATGTTGGCGTCAAGGTAGGCGCGCGGGTTCTCGATCGAATAGCGCACACCGGCCTGGGCTGCGAGGTGGACGATGATTTCCGGTTGGAAGGCGTCGGCTAGGGTGTCGAGGGTTTCGCGGTCCTCCAAGAGGGCCTCGGTGGCGGTGAAATGCGGGTGTTGGAGCAGGATCTGGTGGCGGCGCTGTTTGAGGCGGATGTCGTAGTAATCGGTCATGCCGTCGTAGCCCTGCACCCGGAAGCCGTCGGCGAGCAGGAGACGGGCGAGGTGAAAGCCGATGAAGCCTGCGGTGCCGGTGATCAGAACCTTGCGCATGGGACGCCCTTGTTTTGGCAGTGAGTGGCGGATTGTGGCGGGCTTGGCAAGCGGGGTGAGGCCGAACTGGGGCAGCGGCGGGGGTCAGGGGGGGGTGGAGGGGGCGGCAGGCTTCGGCATGCAGGTCTGCGAGGCGCAGGTGTCAAAGCGGGGTCGGGTCGGCCAGCGGGCTTTGGCGGAGCTGGTCTGCGTGGCGCAGGTGTCAAAGCGGGGTCGGGTCGGCCGGCGGGCTTTGGCGGAGCTGGTCTGCGAGGTGCAGGAGGGCGGCGCGGGCCGGTGGGTTGGCGGTTTGGGCGGCTTGGGTCAGGGCGGGGATCGCCGGGCAATCGGGGGCGAGGTCGGGAAAATCTTCCAGCACCCGGGCCGCGCGGGTGGCGAACAGGGTCAAGAGCTCGTCGTCCGGGCCTGCCAGCGTGAAAGCGCGGGCGGGATAGCCGCTGCCGGACAGACGCTCGGCGACCGCGGGGTCGGTGGCGTGCACGATCATCGCCTTGGCCCCGGCGCGGGTGATCTGGCCTCCGGCGGCCGGTTCCAGCGCGTCGCGGATCTGGAAAGCGTCGACATGGGCGGCTAACGCGGCAAGGTGGGCTTGCAGGTCAGCCTCGCTGACGTCACCCGGCAGGGCCAGCACCTTTGCCACCAAGGTTTGGGCCACCGTGGATGGGGCCACCATGGATTGGGCCAGCGTGGTTTGGGGCACCGTGGATGGGGCCACAGTGGATGGGGCGGGGGCCTCGGGTCGCAGGGCACTGGTGCGAAGGGCTTGGTGCAAAAGCGCGTCAAAGCCTGCGAGATCGGCGGTCTGTTCAGGGTTCCACACCATGCGCGACAGCGGGATTGCGACGAAGGAGAGCGCTGCGGGCCAGTAGAACGGCAGGGACAGGCGCAGGCCCATCACGCCGCCCGCACCGCGGCCAATGGCAAAGCACAGGGCGACCAGCAGGATCTGGGTGGCTGCGAGCGCGGCCAAGGCCACGATGGCTTCGGGTTTGGCGAGGTCGCGCAAGCTGGTGGGCCACAGGTGCGGGCGGATGATGACGCTCCACAGCACGAAGATCGCGGTGAACAGCGGGATCATCGCCCAGCCCTGGCCCGCAAGCCCGGCTACGAGCGGGCCGAGGTACAAAACGGCGGTGGCGGCTTGCAGCAGGCGCAGGCGGTTTTGCATCGGGCCTCCGGTCGCGGGACCAATTCTCAGGGGCAGTGTTGCGGGTATCTGACCGATGCCGGTGCTGATCGTCCAGCGTTTCCGGCACGGCGGCCAAAATGCAGCCTTGGGTTGCGGGGGGCAGTGGGCGGCGGCAGTTGGGTTTGCCGGACGGCGCGGATGGTGGCGAGGCGTTTGCCGGGGTCGCAGACCTTTGGGGCGCGGCATCAGTCCGCAGCTTCGGGCGGGCCGGCGATGATCCGGCGTGTGGTGAGGTCCACGGTGGGGGTCGCGGACGTTTGGGATGCGGCGTCAGTCCGCAGCTTCGGGCGGATCGGCGATGATCCGGCCTGCGGTGAGGTCCACCGTGGGGATGACGGCGCGGGTGAACGGGAGGAGGAGGTCGGTGCCCGCGCCAGACACCTCCAGCAGGTCGCCTGCGCCGTGATTGTGGACGGCGCGGACGCTGCCCAGAAGCTTGCCGCCGGGGTCGCGGACCTCAAGACCTAACAGGTCGGCGTGGTAAAACTCGTCATCGGGCAGGCGCGGCAGGCGGGCGCGGTCGGCATGCAGGGTGGTGCCTTTCAGGGCATCGGCCTCCTCTTTGGTGGTGATGCCGGTGACCCGGCCGCCCAGGCCACCGGCGACATTGCGGGTGAGCGTGACGGTGAATTTGCGGGTGCCATCCTCGGACCAGAGCGGGCCATAGGCGGCGATATCTTCCGGCGTGGTGCAGAAGCTTTTCAGGCGGACCTCGCCCTGCACGCCGAAAGCACCTGCGATGGCGCCGACACAGATCCGGTCAGACGGGTTGGGCATCGGCGGGTTGGGCAAGATCGGCTCCGGCATCAGCGGGTTTCCAGGATGAGATGGACCGGGGCTTCACGCCGGACCGGGAATTGCAGACCGGCGCAGGATTGGGGTTTTTCGCCGGAATAGCCGGAGCGGGCGTGGGCCGCTGCGAAGTTGGCGGCGACTTTGGCGGGCGCGCGGGCTTGCGGGGATTTTAGCGCAAGGTTGCGCGCAGGGTCGAACCGGTCCACCGAGGCGGCAGGGCAAAACCCGGCACGGCGGCGGCACGGAACCGCAGCCGCGACCGGGCCGAAGCGGCGCAAAGTGCACCGCCCCGGCATCAGGTTCTGCCGCGCCGCCGGAGCACCACCGGCGGGGGATCTGCCGTGCATGGCTTTTGGTTATTCAGCAGCCGCAGGCGTGGCCGCAGCGTCGGCCTTCTTCTTGGCGCGGGCGGCCATGGCTTTGCCGGGAACCGCGGACTTCGGATTGGCGCGCACGACCTTCGGCAGAACCCCTGCGGCTTCGAGAAAGCGCGCGACCCGGTCGGTCGGCTGCGCGCCAAGACCCAGCCAATGCTTGATCCGGTCGAGGTTCATCTTGATCCGGTTCTCATTATCCTTGGCCAGCATCGGGTCATAGGTGCCGAGCTTTTCGAGGAAGCGGCCATCGCGCGGCATCCGGGCGTCGGTCGCTACGATCGAATAATGCGGGCGCTTTTTGGAACCGCCACGGGCGAGACGGATTTTCATCGACATTTGGGATCTCCTTGAGACGTTTGGGTGGGCGGATTGCCCTTTGGGGTATTTCTGCGGGCTATTTCTGTGGGCTATTTCTGCAGTTTTTCGTGATGCCTGATGACTTCCGAGATGATGAAGGTCAGGAATTGCTTGGCAAATTCGGGGTCGAGGTCGGCGTCGCGGGCCAGCCGTTCCAGCCGGCCGATCTGGGTTTTTTCGCGGGCGGGGTCGGAGGCGGGCAGGTCGTGTTCAGCTTTCAGGCGGCCCACCGATTGGGTGTGTTTGAAACGCTCGGCGAGCGTGTAGACGAGGATGGCATCGAGGCGGTCGATCGATGCGCGGTGGTCTTTCAGCACGGCAGCCGCGCGGGAGGTGGCGTCGATCATGGCAACTCCGGTGGGGTGGGTGCGGCGTTATAGCGGTAGGTCAGGCAGGTGACGCTGGCGGGGGTGGCAGCATGCGGGTCAAGCGTGCCGCCGAGGCGTTCGGCGAGTTTGATCGAGGCTTGGTTGGCGGGGTCGATGTAGCTGACGATGGTATCAAGACCGCGCGGGCCGAGCGCCCAATCGCGCAAGGCGCGGGCGGCCTCAAGGGCGTAGCCTTGGTGTTCGTGGCCAGCGTCGAACAGGAACCAGCCGAGTTCAGGCTCCGGGAAGATCGGGCCGTGGCAGATGGCGGTCTGGCCGATGGGCTGGCCGTTCAGAGTGATGGTCAGGCCGCCTAGGCCCAGCAGTGCCCATTGGGCGACGTCGTTGCAGAACCAGTCCCACGCTTTGGCGGCATCATGCGGGCCACCCATGTAGATGGCACGGGGGGAGGTGACGAAATCCCGGTAGGCCGGGAAATCGGTGATGGTGGGCAGGCGCAGGACAAGGCGCGGGGTTTGCAGCGTCGGGTTTTGGGCATGGGCGGAGGGCGGGGTTCCAAGAATTTTCGGCGAAAATTCCTGGGGTGCGGGGGAGGTGCGCGCGGTCATGCCAGGGCCCCCGGTGTGGGGTGGCGGAACACGCGGACTTCGGTGCCACGAGGGGTGGTCCATGTGCCGTCCTGTACGGCCCCCAGACGCCGGGCCAGATTGGCGGAGCGGGCGTTGTCAAAGCTGATGTAGCTGACGGCGGTGGTCCAGTTCAGCACGCCAAACGCATAGGTCAGCGTGGCGCGGGCGGCTTCAAAGGCGAGGCCCTTGGCTTCGTCGGTGGCGGACCAGATGTGCCATTTGATTTCACGTTCGGCCTGACCATCGGGCCACCAAGGGCCAAAGAGGCCAAGGGCGCGGCCATCGTCTTTCGCTTCCGCGACGAAGGGGCCAAAGCCCATCAGGAGGTGGTGGCCGAGGAACGAGGCGAAGGTGCGCCATGCGTCATGCGGAAGCCCCGCCCAGCCAAGTGCCGCTGCGCGATCCGACCCGATGAAATCTTGATAGGCGGCGACATGCCGCTTTGCCGGTGCGACAAGGCGCAGCCGTTTCGTCTCAATCAGGGGGAGGGTGTCCCGCATCATTTCTTCTTGAACATCCCCGACAGGCCGGTGGGCAGCCCCATGGTGCCGCCCATGCTGCGGGGCAGGCTGCCACCGAACCCGCCGGCACCGCCCATGCCGGCTTTCATGGCGCGGGCGGCTTCTTCCAACTGGGCGGGGTCCATGTTTTTCAGGTCGGGCATCCCGCCAGCGGCACCGCCGCCTTTGCCCATCATCTGGGCGATGGCTTGCTTCATCATGCCGCCTTTGCCCATTTTCTTCATCATGTCGGCCATTTGCTGGTGCTGTTTCAAGAGCTTGTTCAGTTCTGCCACTTCCAGGCCAGCACCTTTGGCGATCCGGCGTTTGCGGGAGGCTTGCAGGAGGTCGGGATTGGCACGCTCCTTCTTGGTCATCGACTGGATCAGGGCGATCTGGCGTTTCAGCATGCGGTCGTCAAAGCCCGCCTTTTCCGCCGCCTTGGCCATGCCGCCCATGCCGGGCAGCATGCCCATAATGCTCTGCATGCCGCCCATTTTCAGCATCTGTTCCAGCTGCATCTTGAGGTCGTTCAGGTTGAACAGACCCTTCTGAAACCTGCGGGCCATGCGTTCGGATTGCTCGGCCTCAAAGGTTTCGCGGGCCTTTTCGACCAGTGCCACAATATCGCCCATGCCGAGGATGCGGCCGGCGACGCGGTCAGCTTCGAAGGTTTCGAGGGCGTCCATCTTCTCGCCCATACCGACAAAGCGGATCGGCTTGCCGGTGACGGCGCGCATCGACAAAGCAGCACCGCCACGACCATCGCCGTCCATCCTTGTCAGGACCACGCCGGAGATGCCGACCTTGTCGTTGAACTCGGCAGCCACGTTCACCGCGTCTTGGCCGGTCAGGCCATCGACCACCAGCAGAGTTTCGCGCGGATCAGCAATGTCACGGACCGACTGAATCTCGTCCATCAGGACTTCGTCGATGTGCAGGCGACCGGCGGTGTCGAGGAACAGCACGTCATAGCCGCCCATCGCGGCCTGCATTTTGGCGCGTTTGGCGATCTGGACGGCGGTTTCACCCTTGACGATCGGCAGGCTATCGACACCGATTTGCCCCGCGAGGATGGCCAGTTGCTCCATCGCGGCCGGGCGGTTGGTGTCGAGGCTCGCCAGCAGGACGCGCTTGTTGTTGCGTTCTTTCAGGCGTTTGGCCAGCTTGGCGGTGGTGGTGGTTTTGCCGGAGCCTTGCAGGCCGACCATCAGGATCGTCGAGGG
>JAYTQA010000312.1:0-8917 GCA_043746955.1 bacterium
GATAGACGGCATAGATGCCCTGCACCTCGACCGGCAGGCCGGGAATAGCCTCCTCGACCAGGCCCTGCTTCATCGCATCGTAATACAGGAACGACGGCAGGTAGGCGATGCCAAGGCCGGAAATTGCGGCATTGAGCAGGCTTTGCCCGTCATTCACCGTCAGCCAGCCCGCCGTGCGCACCTGACGCTTTTCGCCAGACGGAGCGATCACCTTCCACACATTGCCATTGGCCTGATTGGAATAATGCAAGAGCTTGTGGTCATTCAGATCGTCGATTTTCATCGGCCGGCCAAAGCGCTGGAAATAGCTGGGCGAGCCGATCATCTTCTTGGCGGTGTCGGTCAGGCGGCGGGCCCGCAAACTGGAATCCTCCAGATCTCCCACCCTGATCGCCATGTCGAAACCTTCAGAGATCAATTCCACATAGCGGTTGTTCAGCACCATGTTGACGGTGATATCCGGATATTCCAGCAGGAAATCGCCCAGAATCGGCGACAACAGGTTCACGCCAAAGTCGGTCGCCACGCTGATGCGCAGCAAGCCCGAAGGTGCCGATTGCATCGAGGTGACCAGCGCATCCGCCTCGCCCGCATCATTCAGCACCCGACGTGCGCGGTCGTAATAGGCCAGGCCAATTTCGGTCGGCGACACCCGCCGCGTGGTCCGGTTCAACAGCCGCGCCCCCAGACGCGCCTCCAAAGCCGAGACGTGCTTGGACACCGCCGATTTGGAGATGCCCATCTTCTTGGCAGCATCGGTAAAGCCGCCCTGGTCCACCACAGTGGCAAAGGCTTCCATTTCCGTCAGTCGGTCCATTGGTGATCCTCAGGCAGGCAGTCGGGTTGATTGCTCAAGGATTGATCGCAAATTCAGGCAGGATCGCGGCGTTTCGGCGACACTTCCGGGGTATTACGGCGGATCGTTCAAGGCAGGGAAACAACCACAGTCCCCCAAGGCCACTTGAAAATTGACCGAATCGAGTGAGAGTGCTAGACTTGCCGCATTGATACCGCATATTTTTTCAGGAGGACTGGCATGCCCGACCTCGTTTTAACCCCGGCACAAACCGCGATCTGCCTGCAGGTGCTCAACGTTTATGAAACCGGCTCGGTTCAGGGTCGCTATGAAGCGATCAGCATCTTTCATGACGGCCCCGGCAAAATCCGCCAGATCACCTATGGCGCCAAGCAGACCACTGAATACGGCAACCTGCGCCAGTTGGTGGCGATGTATGTGGCGGCACCCGGGGCACTTGCGCCCCAGCTGCAGCCATATGTCGCCCGGATTGGCAAAGTGGTGCTGACCGACGATGCGGCCTTCAAGGCTTTGCTGGTGCAGGCGGGCCGCGATGATCCGGTGATGCGGACCGTGCAGGACAAATTCTTCGATCAGGTCTATTTCCAGCCCGCAATCGAATGGGCGGGCAGCCATGGCTTCACCCGCGCGCTGTCGGCTTTGGTGATTTTCGACAGCTTCATCCACAGCGGCAGTATCCGGTCGCAACTGCGCAATCTTTTCCCCGAAAAGACCCCGGTGGATGGAGGCCGGGAAGAGGTTTGGATCCGGCAATATACCGAGGCTCGCCACCAATGGCTGAGCACCAATGCCAATCTTGAGCTGCGCCCCACCGCCTACCGGACCCGCGATCTGTTGCGCGAAATTACCGCTGGAAACTGGGACCTCGCACACCTGCCGTTCATGGCGCATGGCACGCCGGTCAACGGCCCGCCCGCTGCGACCCTGGCCCCGCAACCGGTGTGGAGCGAGGCTGAACCGCCGATCGCCAGCTTGATGGCGGCCCCCACCTCAGCCGCAGGGCTGGCGTCGCGCATCCTCGACACGGCCGCAATCACCCTCGCCACTGTCCACGCCTCCGGCAAGCTGGATGACGCCACCGCGCGGCAAAACATCATCGACATGGCGCAGGGCCGCCCGGCACACCGCAGTTCGTACAACACGGCACCGGGCGGCACGGTGTTCCTGAGCGCCGCGCTGCTGCAGGGCATGGTGGAACTGGCAAAGACCTTCCGCTTCAACGTTTCAGAATTCTGCGGCGGGGAGCACAGCGCCCATTCGTTGCATTATGCCGGGGTCGCCGGTGACGTGAACCAGATCGACGGCGTGCAGGTCAGCGCGAGCCATCCCCGCCAGATCGAGTTTCGCCAAAGATGTGCAGCCCTTCGTGCCACCGAAATCAAGGGCCCCGGCGATCTGAACCACAACACCCACATTCACGCCGCCTGGCCGCGCCCTTAACAACTGGAGGATGCCATGGCGCAAAAACCGACCAAACCTGCCGTCCCCGGCGCAGTTTCATCCCAAGAACTGGCCGCGGCTGGCATGATCTCGCGGCAAGGCGTGGCGGGCGACGATGCGGCGATCCTGCACCAGTTGGGCGACCCCCTTGGTCTGCAACTGGCCGTCCAGCGCCTTCTGACCTACCGCGATAATTTCTACCCCGACAGCCACCCGCGCCATTGGGCGATCGTGAACTTTGACCTCCAATCCGCCCATCCGCGTCTGTATCTGATCGATGTGGTAGGCCAGACTGTGGAACCCTACCTTTGCGCCCATGGCAAAGGCTCTGAAGGACCAAACAACGACGGGATTGCCGAAGTCTTTTCCAACATCAATGGTTCGCTGATGACCTCCTTGGGCATCTACCGTTGTGCCGAGACGTTCACCGATGGCCACAACCGCTATGCCATGGCGCTGGATGGTCTGCAGGACACCAACTCCAACGCCCGCTCGCGCCAGATCATCATGCACCCGGCGGATTATGTGACGCCGAAATTTGCCCAGGACAACGGCAGGATCGGCCGCAGTGAAGGCTGCCCCGCGCTTGACCCCGCCACCTCCGCCTCGGTGATCGACCGGCTGAAGTTCGGCTCGTTCCTGTTGCACTGGAAAACCCCCTGAAATCCGTGGCGTCAGGTCACGGTTTCCACGCAATGCCGGCGGAAGGCGCGTTTCAACAGGTCAAGCTCGGCACGCAAAAGGTCCAGTTCGGCGCGCAGATCATCCTCCAGCGCCACCCCCGTGATGATGGTAAAATGCGCCAAAGTCGCACCGCCTTTCACGCCGATCAGAAAGGTCTGGACCCCGTCGCTCAAGCTTTCAGGCGGCACCGGGACCCGCACCGCCCAAGCCCCCTCGGGCAACGGCGCGACCGTGACACCGGGCACCACCGCGCCCAACAGGCTCACCTCGATCGCGGGCAGGGTTGCCACACCGGTCAGCACACCTTCCCAATAGCCGGCCCGGATGCGGGTCTTGGTCAGCGCGACATCGGCCATGCGCTACAATTCCGCCCTGGGCCGGCGCGACAGCGTCACATCGTGCAAGATCACCTGATTCATCTCCGGCCCCTCAAAGATCAGATCGACCCACAGCTTTTCCACCCGCTTTTCGTTGATCTTGCAATAGGCGAGGTCGAATTCCACCATCACATCCGCCTCGTGCAATGGCAGTTGGCGGACAATCTGTTCCACGTTCGGCCCGTGCTTGATGTTGAGCCGGGCGAATATCTCCAGCGGCTTTTCCATCGCCACGATCACATCCATCCGGATCAGATGCCGCAGTTTCAGCCCAAGCGCGGCGTCGTCCGGCAGGTCGAGGACAATCGACAGGAACGATCCGTCAAAGCGGAACACCTCGATCCGCAACCCAAACGGGGCAAGGTCAGTTTCCCTTGTGTTGCGGATCTGGCGCACCGTCAGTTCCGACCGCCGGCAATCGTGAAACACCGTGGTGCCGTCGCAAATCAGGGCTTTGGTCGGCACCGATGCCATGCCGGGGGTCGCAAGCGGGCCGTTCCACAGCGTGGGCCGCCACGACCAATCGGTGCCCATCGGCATTTTCGTCGGGTTCGACCCGATGAACGGCAGCGCCAGCCGGCGATCCGCCGCGTGGATCACCTGATCCAGCGTGCGGCGCAACGCCCGCGCCCGCGCGCTCCACAGCCGCAAGGTCGCCAGACTGGCCTTGGGTGCCGAGGCCCCCGCCACCGTCCAGCGTTTGAGGCTGTGCTGGTCCAGAAGCGTTTCGAACAGTCGAGAAATCCGGCGCGCCATGCGTGGTCTTAGCCTTGCTTTGCCCTGCGTCCCGTCCCGAATTGTATTGGTCGGGGGAAACAATTCTCTTATTGCGCCAAAACCGTCAAGGTTCCAGCCCTTTGGCCCGGTTGGGGATCATCGCTGGGGCCTCAGCCGCCTTGCGCGGGAATTGCCTTGTCAGGGTTGCGCTGGTCCAACAGCACCATCATGGCGCGCACAAGGCGCAAGCCCTGATCCGGCGTCAGCGGCGCACCTGCGGCCCCCGAGGCGGAAATCGTCACCAGCCGCCCTTTGATCGCCGTGATCGCGCGCCAGTATTCGCCCGCCGTCTTGTCCTTGACATGCAGCAACAATGATCCGTCCGCCACCTGCGCTTGCGTCACGATCACATGGCCGGCTACCCCGTCGCGCGCCAGAACCCGGCGCCCGGCGGTCGAGGTGAAGAATCTTGCCAGCGCATCCGGCCCTGCCAGCAACACCCCCGCCGAGGCCGGTGCCCCCACGGTCAAAGACACCAGCGCTGCGGCCACCCCGCCTTGGTCGGTGCACCGCCCGATCAGCACAACGATCGCGCGTCCCCGCGCAACCGACGCTTTGGGGTCGACGCAATAGCCCTGAGGTGCGGTGATCTTCAACGCCCCGCCCAGCAGGCTGACCTCCTGCGGCCCCCCACCTCCGAGCGGCGCGTCACAGCCCGACAGCGCGATGCAGGTCGCCAAAGCCGCAGCAAACCGCGAGGCCAGACCTTTGCGCTCCACGATCAGCCGCCTCGCCATCTGACGACACCCCCGAATAGACGATCCAGCTGATTGCAAGCCGCGCCCGATTTGACAACATCTCTGCCAGCGCCAAATTGTTAGCGACGGCAATCGGTTCAAGCAAGTCCGCGCCAGCAGGCACGCCGCCGGTTGCGCCCATCCGGCCACAGGTCTAGCCTTGGCAAACCTGACGGAGCCGCAATGCCAGAGTTTCCCCCGAAATATGCAGCCCTCGGGCCGTTTGTCGCCCCCGCGCATGGACGCGCGCAGCTGTGGCGTACCCTTGCGGGCCTCGCCATCACGGCGGTTTTGTTCATGGTGGCGATGCAGTTGTTCAGCGTGGCAGTGATGTCGATCCTCGGCCCGCTGTCGGGCATGATGACCCTGCGCGATATTGCGACCGGGGCCACTCCGCTGGGGCTGGTAGGACTTTTGTTCACCTATCTGCCGCTGAGCTTGGGGCTTGGTGTCGCCACTGCGCTGATCCTGAACCGCGGGATTGCCAGCCTGATCGGCCCGATCGGCCCGGCCTGGCGCTGTTTTTTGTGGGTGAGCTTGCCGTTGCTGGCGCTTTGGGTGGCGCTGATGCCGCTCCAGATCCTGTCACCCACGGTCAGCCGCCATCTGGGCCTGTGGGATCTGCTGAAATGGCTGCCGCTCGCTTTGCCCGGCTTGTTGATCCAGACCGGAACCGAGGAGTTGATCTTTCGCGGCTATCTGCAACAGCAACTGGCGGCGCGCTGGTCGTCGCCCTGGGTCTGGATGGTGGTGCCCGCCGCCCTGTTCGGCGTGCTGCACTTTTCAACCGAGACCTATGGCCCGCTGGCGCTTTTGGTCACGCTATGGGCCGTGGCCTTCGGGGCGGCCGCCGCTGACCTGACCGCGCGGA
Source organism: bacterium (assembly GCA_043746955.1). Classification (GTDB taxonomy): domain Bacteria; phylum Pseudomonadota; class Alphaproteobacteria; order Rhodobacterales; family Rhodobacteraceae; genus Stagnihabitans. The sequence goes on from JAYTQA010000312.1 coordinate 5,704, forward strand.
CCGGCAACCTTGGGGCAGCCGTCGGCCTCCACTTCGCCAACAACGCGCAGACGCTGTTTCTGGTCGGCCTCTATGGCAACCTGCACGGCCTGTCGCTTTATAGCGTGGTTATGACGCCCGCCGACACCATGGCGCAACTGCCTTACATCGCCGTGGACAGCCTAACGCTGTTGGTCAGCTGGCTTGCCGCACGGGTGATCTTGCGGGTCTGACTTCTGATTTTTCGCAGAAAAATCGTGACCCTATATCCCCGCATACCACTCATAACCCCGATCCGCCCAGTAACTGCCGCGCCCGTCGCCATAGCCGGCATAGCTGTCGACCAGCTCAATCGACTTCACATATTTCGCCATCTTGTAGCCCAGTTGCCGTTCGACCCGCAGCCGCAAAGGCGCACCATTGGCCATCGGCAGTGCCTTGTCGTTCAGCGCATAGGCAAGGATGGTCTGCGGATGCCGCGCATCCACCATGTCGATGCTTTCGTAATAGGTCACCTCGCCCGCCAAGGTCCGCTCGATCACGTCAAAGCACTGAAACACCGCATAGCGCGCATTGAGCAGCGGCTTGGCCATGTCCAAAATCCCCGACAACGGCACCCCCTGCCATTTGGCGATGCAACTCCACCCCTCGACACAGTCATGCCGGGTGATCTGGGTCCGCGACGGCATCGCCATCAGGCTGGCATAGGAAATCGACAACGGCTTTTCGACCAGCCCGGTCACAGCCAGGCTGTAGCCCGCAAAGCCGCCGGCCTGCAAATCGAGGTATTCCGGGGTATCGACCGCGACCGACCCGTTCGGATGCTGGCCCTGCCGGATGTCGCTTTCGCTAAACTCCGGGGCCAAGGAATTGCCCAGCACCAGCCGCTGCGCGGCCATCGTCAGCCCTTCAATCCCCTGCATCATCGCGCGCAGGGAACTGTCGCCGCTGTTCAACCCATCCAGAAGCGTGCAGCCCGACAAGCCGGCAGCCGCCCCGCCCAACAACAGATTACGCCGAGAGATCATCTTTTGCCTCCCCATCCGTCCGGTACCAGCCGGTTAGAATCGACCGCAGCTCGTTGATCGGTCCTGCCGCGAGGATCATCACCATGTGGATGACAAAGAAGGCGATCAGCGCCAGCATGATCAGAAAATGGATCGACCGCGCTGACTGCCGCCCGCCGAACACGTCCAGCAACCACGGTGCCACGGCATTGAACCCCGGTGACATGGTCAGTCCGGTGGCAATCATCAGCGGCAAGGCCACGAACAACACCCCGGCATAGGCCAGCTTTTGCAGGACATTATAATCCCGCGTGTGATGAAACCTGAGGCGGATATGGTTCGCCACGTCCGAAGGCAGCCCGCGCAAGTCCGCACCCGACGGGATCAGCGCTTTCAGATGGCCATTCAAAACACTCGCCACCGCCCAGACCGCCAAAGTTGCCACCAATATCCAGGCGAAAAAGAAGTGGATCACCCGGCCGGTCGCCAGACTGCGCCCCGAAGGCATGGTCAGCGCCGCAGGCAATGCCCGCGCCTCGTCGCCCACGTAGCCCAAAGTTCCGGTGGTATCAAAGCTGTGCCCCAGCACCGTGGTCACACCCTGCACGGTGTCGCCAACCTGCTTGGCCTCGATGCTGACGGCGGCGTTGTCATAGTCAAACCCCGCCTCCTTGCCGAAATGCAGGTAGGGGTGAGCGATGAATATCTGCAGCCCGCTGAACATGAGGAAGACCAGACAGATGGCCCAGACCCAATGGGTCAGCCGCGTGGCCAGCCTTTGCCGGTAGATCAGTGGTCCTGAAGCTGCCATGTCGCCCTCCTTGGCCTTGCTGACTCTACGCTGTAGCCGGGCCAGAAGTTACACGATCACCAAATCGTGATCGGCTTGCCCGACCCGACTCCAACCGATCGACCGATTGCAATTCGCCCGCCGCCAGCTTATCTCGGACGGGAATAAGCGACCGAAAGGCCAGCCGATGAACTGGATCTCCAACTACGTCCGCCCCAAGATCAACTCGCTGTTTTCGCGGCGCGAAACCCCGGACAACCTTTGGACCAAATGCCCGGAATGCGGCACCATGCTGTTTCACCGCGAACTGGCCGATAATCTGAACGTCTGCACGTCCTGCGACCACCACATGGCGATCACCCCGCGCGACCGCTTTACCGCGTTGTTCGACGGCGGGATTTTCACCGAAGTGAAAGTGCCGGAGGCTTTGGCCGACCCGTTGCACTTTCGCGACCAGAAGAAATACCCCGAACGCCTGAAAGCCGCGCAAAAAGCCACTGGCGAAAAAGAGGCCATGCTGGTGGCTGAGGGCGAGGTTCTGCGCACCCCGATCGTAGCCGTAGCACAAGACTTCGCCTTCATGGCGGGTTCGATGGGCATGTTTGTCGGCAACGCGATGATTGCCGCCGCTCAAACCGCCGTGAAGCACAAACATCCGATGGTGGTGTTTTGTGCGGCCGGCGGTGCGCGGATGCAGGAAGGTATCCTGTCCCTCATGCAAATGCCGCGCACCACGGTGGCGGTCCAGATGCTGCGCGAGGCGCGCCTGCCCTATATCGTCGTCCTCACTCATCCGACCACCGGCGGAGTGACCGCCAGCTACGCCATGCTGGGCGATGTGCAGATTGCCGAGCCCAACGCGCTGATTTGCTTTGCCGGTCCCCGCGTGATTGAACAAACCATCCGCGAAAAGCTGCCCGAAGGCTTTCAACGCGCCGAATACCTGCTGGATCACGGCATGCTCGACCGGGTGACGCACCGCAAAGCGATGAAGGATGAACTGGTCACCATTCTGCGCATGCTGCAAAGCCTGCCGCCCGCCGTGAAAGGCGATCTGCCCGCACCAGAGCCCGCACCAAAGTCTGCCGTCCCCGCAAAATGACCGGCTCTGACGTCATCCTGCAACGGATGATGACCTTCCACCCGAAGATCATCGACCTGACGCTGGACCGCACCCACCGCCTGCTGGCCGCCTTGGGCAACCCCGAACGCAACCTGCCCCCGGTGATCCACATCGCGGGCACCAACGGCAAAGGCTCGACCCAGGCGATGATCCGGGCCGGACTTGAGGCTGCGGGGCAGCAGGTCCACGCTTACACCTCGCCGCATCTGGCCTATTTCCACGAACGGATCCGGCTGGCGGGAGAGCTTGTCACCGAAGCCGCGCTGACCGCCCTCCTAGACGAATGTGTGCGGGCCAACGGCAGCGGCGAGATCA